>DAXG01000014.1:47122-53258 GCA_002506275.1 Euryarchaeota archaeon UBA259
GCATCGTTGGTAAGGGCATCAGCTTCATCCAAGAAGATTATTTTGAACGATGCTTGACCGTAAGGTGCAGTTCGAGCAAACTGTTTCACTTTGGTACGTATGCTTTCCAATTTCCGCTCATCAGAGGCGTTCATTTCCAAGAGATTACGGCGGAATTCTGGGCCAAATACATCCTTTGTGAGAGCCATTGCTGCCGTAGTTTTCCCAGTTCCTGGAGGTCCTGCAAACAGCAAGTGTGGAAATTCTTTCTTTTCCGAGTAGATTGTCAAGCGTTGAACAACAGCAGCCTGTCCACGAATTTCAGTGACAGACTGAGGTCGGTGTCTTTCAACCCACAGTTCACTCATGTGACGATGTCGTTGCCGAGCCTCCTTGAACATTCTCCTCACAAACGAAGAGATTTCCGCTCGAAACGGGCAACTTTTCGAATCTCTCAACTGTAATGCCGTACGGTGTTTTCATGCGGTGTAAGCGAAAAGACAGTATATGGAGGAGGGCTTGAAGGCATTGAGCCCCATGCTACGCGAGACTGCCCCCCGCCGAACCGCTTTGACAATCTTCCTCGTCTCGATGTTCCTGTTCGCAGATGTTCTTCTGCCTCAGTCCATCGATTTTGAACAGAAACTCGATGATTCACCGCGTATATCTTACGCCATATCGACGCAATCTGTACTTTCTGATACGCACATTATGGAAGCGAATCCATCCAGCAACTACAATGTTTCATCGAGTGGTTTTATTGGGACTTCGGTCAACGGATTTGAGAGCAGAATCCTCATGGACTTTGCTATGAATTTCACCTCTGCAGACTCGATTCAGTCAGCAACATTGAACATCGTTTGTGATACGAGTTCATCGTCTCCTTCTGCAATGAATATTTACACAGCATCTCCAAGTTCGTGGAACTCGAGTCTTGTCACATGGTATCAAAACGATTTGGGCTCGCCATGGGGTGAAGCAGGTGCAGATGGTGCAAATGACCGCAGTGCTTGGGAACCGCCATTCCGAGCAGTGTCCAATGGAACATATGCCATTAACGTGACCGCATTTGCTCAAGAAGCAGCCTCAACCAATCAACCCCACTTCAGCGTCCTCATTTCCGGATTAGGTTCTCATTTCGAATGTAAGATGTCTGAAGCTTTACCGGTGAGTGATCGGCCTGAACTGGTGCTTGTCACATCGGCAGTGGCAGCCGGGAACGGTGGTTCAGTCGTGTCAAACTTCGCCGACGACGGTTTGCCTTTAATGACGGGAGACCTCATCTTGACAGCAGATACTACACCGACCCTTTCTTACGATTCGTTGGTGGGAACACATGTCGAATACCAACTCTCACTCGACTCGGAATTCAAGGATTTCTCCGACCTTGCATGGCACTATTCGACCATGCAGAACAGTTTTACAATGTCCGGTACAAGCGGTTCGTTCACTCTTCCTTCGTCCGAGCAATTCGATAACGGTTCTCGAGTCTATTACCGGGTAAGAAGCCTTGATACGACCGACACGCTCAGTACATGGTCCACGACAGAAACTTTCCTGCTTCCTGCACACACAGTTACCGATAACGGTGACGGCTCGGCAAGTATCGAGGTAACTCGAAACCAATTGGGTGATGTTGGGACATTCATCGAAGATTCCTATTCCAACGAACTGAGCAAGAACACGAAAAACGGTGCTTCAACAACCCTTCAAACCAGCGTCACTTCAAACAAGGAATCTCTTGTTCATCTGCGAGTAAATTTACCGCTTCTTGGCCTACCATCCAATGCTACAATTCTCGATGCGCAAGTAAACCTAACTCGTGATTCCTCAGCGAACAATCCAATGCTTTCGATGCACGAAATGGCATCAACTGAATGGGTCGAAAACGAATTGACATGGAACAGAGAATCGAATGCAAACAGTTGGTCCGATGGAGGACGGGTGTTTGCATCGACGGCATCTGCAACTGGATTCAACGGTTCGCAAACCAGTTCCAACTTTGGGTTTGGCTTCACCGACGTATTGCAATCATGGGTTGAGAACGGAGAATCAGATGCATCAGAATTTATGATTACTGCAAGAGGGAAGGACGAAGCATACTCCACCACAGGTACCAAAACCATGACGTTTTTCAGTACTGAAGCCACGCTTGAATCGAATCAACCTCACGTTTTCGTGAATTATCGATGGGGACCAAGTTCTCCACTCGCTGATGTCATCTTAACCGGTCCAGCAGAGGACGAAGCAGTTTGGAACCAATCAGGACACAATTTCACTGCGAATCTCACGCCTTCGATTACCTGGACTCCATCTGCTACGAACAATGAGATGCTGTTGCAGATGGCCACAGATGAACAATTCAGAGACCTGACCATGTCGCTCAACACCGGTGTGGACAATGATTTCTCGCCTTCCGATGGCATACTCAACTTGACGGGTGAAAATACATTGACAGCCGGAAACATGTATTTCTGGCGAATGGCTTACCTTGACTCTGATGGCCGACAAGGGCCTTGGTCTTCATCGAATTTCCTCGTGAGTTCCCTTGAAAGCACTTGGCTTGGTGGTGAACGCTCAGAATTTAGAATGAAGCATGGAAACGGTACAACAGACGGGTTGTATCCTGAATGTCTCGACACGTACATCGACAGCGGTACGCCAAATCAAAACTACAACGATGAATCAAA
Organism: Euryarchaeota archaeon UBA259; assembly: GCA_002506275.1. Taxonomy (GTDB): domain Archaea; phylum Thermoplasmatota; class Poseidoniia; order Poseidoniales; family Poseidoniaceae; genus MGIIa-L1. The sequence continues at coordinate 49,792 of DAXG01000014.1, forward strand.
AATTCTCATATCGTACAACACTTACCCGATTGAAGCGTTAGGTCTATTGAACTGCAACCTCCGTTCGAATCTCCTGCCGGCAGGATACGCTGTCGAATCTGCACAACTCTCGATGGTTGTGGCCAGTACTCCATCGAATTCACCGCGTGTTGCCGTTTGGGAAAACACGCTCAGCAACTGGACGGATAGCGGTGCGACGTGGAACTCTTATGATGGAACCAATTCATGGGCAACTGCAGGCGCAAAGGGCTCAGAGCGTTCCTCCCTTCTCGATTCAGTTCAACTTGATTCTACCTTTTCAAACGGCGACCGCATCTTTTGGAACGTCACACTGGGTGTTCAAAACGCAATGCGCCAAAACAGCAGTGCTGACTTCATGATTGGTATACTTGGTGTTGGTTCAGGTTCAGACCGTGAAGTGCAACTTTATCCAGGATTTGCTGCTGATGTCCGTAAACCCGAATTGACCTTTGTCTATGTGCCGGGCTCAAACGTGGTTCCTGTTGACCCAGTGCCGGTCTCTCCACTCAACGGCTCATGGTCGATGGGTACCGGTGTTGACCAAACGCCGATTCAACGTCCAACGCTTGAGTGGTCCTTCGGAAATACCGCTGGCGTCGGCGGATGGGCAGTGCAACTTGACAAATCAGAAACGTTCGATTCAGCATCGCTTCTCACCAGCACTTCATGGAACGATGCAGGCTTTGACGCAGCGAACCTCTCCTATACTCCTACCACTGATTTGGACGATGGTTCAACTTGGTATTGGCGCGTTCGAGCGATCTCACCGACCAACCAAATTGGAAACTGGTCAAACGCATTTACCTTTGCTGTTCCAGATTTGACCACTTGGCAAACATGTTCCGATGGTTCTTGTGCTTCAGTGGAATTGCATCACAGAGAGGCCATGCCGGATTTGAATTTACCGAACTTTGTCGACACCTATGTTCTCCAGTCGGGTTCCGGTTCGTCCACTACCTATGACACTTCAAGCCAACTGAAAGTCGGTGCAACCAGCAACAATGTGCAAGCACTTTCGCTGCTACGTATTCCGTTGAATTCCTTACCTCAGCCGGCGAACGCTCGCATCACGGGTGCTGAACTGAATCTGTATTCTGAGTTCAATTCAGCCGTAGGTGAGCCAATTGCCGTACGGCCTGTGTATCAAAATTGGAACACGTCCGCAAACGGACTTACGTACGACGGCATCAACAATTGGTCACAGCCAGGTGCTCGAGACCTCGGTGTTGACCTTGGACCCTATGTTGACCTGCAGGATTCAGTTGCTTCTGGCTGGATGAATTGGGATGTAAGCGAAGCTGTGCAAGCTGCACTAACGGCAGGTTCATCGACACTCTCACTGGCCATTTATGCATCAAATGACATTACTTCGTATTCCAACGGACCCAATGTTGTGACCTTCACTTCCACAGACGGCGCATCATCTCAACACCCGTGGTTGAACTTAACTTGGTCCAACGGCACAGGTTCAGTACCCGCAACATCCGGTGTCAACGCTGGACCAGCGAACGATTCACTGTCTTGGGATGCATCATCCCATGCCTTGATTTCAGATGAAACCCCTCTTTTCTCTTGGACGTATCCATCTTCAGTCTCTGCTGACGCATGGCGGGTCCATATTTTTGCTGACCCGAGCGATGACATGGCAGGGCGATATACCTTTGATTCACGGGACGTTCCGGCACAGTTCGATTTGACGAACTTAACATTCTTGCCGAGTTCTCCTGTTGACTACTCCCAAACCGTTCGGTGGACCGTTCAGCCGATTTTACTCGGAATGATTGGCCCTCAAAGTACCTCAACTGTCTTCCACGTACCGGACGCAGATTCTGGAGAAGTTAATTCTACACATGCATGGGTGACTTTGCAAGAAGGTTCGATGGTCGAAGATCAGGGCTATCCAATGATTACCATGGACACCACGCTGAATGGAGGTAGTATTTTCGCCAACAACGGTGCTTCACAAAATCTCATCGTCGGGCGTAGTCCTTCCAACAGTCTTCTGCGAACCAGTTCGCTCATCGAGATGGATTTCTCCTCGTTACCGCTTCCAGCAATCTACGAAGTGACGAATGCAACACTGACGCTAACTGGGGTTTCGGGAAGTGGAGAAGTGTTTGTGACCGTTTCTGAAATGATTACACAGTGGGATGAATCCTCAAGTTGGGCGTTCCCCGGTAACAACACGACCTCTTGGGTCGGAGTTGGCGCATACCATTCTGATGATTCCAATATTCCTGAAACCCAAGGTTTCTGGATGAATGAATCGACGGAGTTTGAAATCAACGTGACATCGATGCTTCAGCACGCTGTTGAGAGAGGCCAACAAAGCCTCAATATCATTCTGCAAGCGGAAGAGTCGATGGGAACAGTCTCTGGAATCTATTACATTGCGAGCAGTGAGAATGCAGCTATTGACGAGCGTCCTAAACTCACGATAAGTTACGAGCTCGATACCCCGTGGAATCCGACCAGCCCGTCAAACCTTGGGCCGGTTGACGGTTCAACGCTTTGGAATCTCACTTCACCACTTCCAGCGGGCGCTGATGGAGTTGAAACCAATTGGACATCTGCCGATTCCAATCAAACTCAATGGGTTCTTTGTGGCGCTATGGACGCTCGTATGGTCGAAGAACTTGAGTGTTTCAATTCGACTGCGTCCACATTTGATACCGATTTGAACATCACTTGGGATGCTCAGAACCTCTCAGCATTCATTGAAGGTCTCGAACAGGCTGATGAATGGAAGTATTGGCGCGTAAGAGGCGACCAAGATGTGCGAATTGGTCATTGGTCTCACGTTCACAAATTCCGCATCCCGGACGTGAATCCGTATGATGCTTCTACTGATGGCCTTGGGAATTACACGGTCACCCTCACACGTGGTGCCATCTTTGAGAACACGGGTCTTCTTCCAGCAGTGCCGGATGCGGAAATCTCTTCCTCGAGTACGGTGAATCTTGGTCTATCAACTGCAATGAACTTAGGGACTTCAGCGTCGGGTACCGGTGAAAGTCAAATTCTCATGGAGTTTGATCTGAGTTCACTTCCATGGCCAGCTGCAATTACACCCACATCCATGTTGCTCAATTTGTACCGAACAGGTGTGACAGGAACTTCAGCCACGACCGTGTCTGCACACGCTTGCTCTCCGTTTGTAGAATCAAGCGTGAATTGGAACACCAATGTCCCATGCCAGTCCAGCGAAATTACTCGCTCGACACTCACTTTGAGCCCTGCGACAGGTTGGGCTTCTTGGGATTTAACGAGTCTGGCTCAAAGCAATATTGCCAACGGTAATTTGACCATGACCATTCTACTGAAGACGGTCGGTTCACCATCGACAAGCCACGCATTCTATTCTTCGGATGGAAGCGCTACAGAGTATAGACCTCAGCTTGTCATCGACTATGTCGATAACGTCAACGGTATATTGCCGCCAGCCC
>DAXG01000017.1 GCA_002506275.1 Euryarchaeota archaeon UBA259
AGGTCAACAAGGCCAGCAAGGTCAGCAAGGTGAACAGCAAGACAATGGACAAGGTCAGCAGCAACAAGGTGGACAGCAAGGTGGTCAACAAGGCGATCAGCAAGCTGGAGACCAAAACGGACAGAACCAAAACGGTCAGAGCCAGCAGCAACAAGGTCAAACCCAAAACGGTCAACAAGGCCAACAGGGACAACAGACCGACCAACAACAACAACAGCAAACCGAAAACCAAGGTCCAGCAGATAACGACGGTGACGGAATCCCAGATAACCAGGATAACGACAACGACAACGACGGAATACCCGACGCTGTCGATGAAAACCCATTCGATCACGACAACGACGGAACTCCAGACAACTTGGACTCCGACGATGACGGCGATGGAATTGATGACACCGAGGAAACCCAAGATGGCGATCCGAACACCAACATCTACGACCACGACAACGACGGAATCACCGATTCCGTTGACCTCGACATCGATAACGATGGCATTGACAACTACAACGACAAGGCCGAAGACGGTACAGATCTATCGCGAGACCACGACAACGATGGTATGAACGATGGAGTCGACACTGATGACGACAACGACAACATTCTTGACGTTGACGAAATCGGAGGAATCTCTGGAACTTACCGCTACGACCATGACAATGATGGAATTTGGGACCTTTCCGACACAGATGACGACAACGACGGCCTAGCCGACTGGTTCGAAATCAACGACGGAAACCCAATGACCGGTCAATTCGATCACGACAATGACGGTTCCGATGATCACATAGATGACGACGACGATGACGACGGCATCCTTGATGAACTCGAAGCTTGAATACAGTGACGAAACTATCGTATGATACACCGATACTTCGGTATCGGGGCGCCGGATTTCTAGGGGGTTCGCCCCCTGGAAATCCTCCTTTTCTTTTTTTCTCTTCGATTTACAGAGCATCAATTCTCTTTATCCTTCACGTTTCATTTACGCTGAATACGCTTCTCCAGTGGGCGATGATACGCAATCACTTCAGTGATACCGAAACACGCAACCGCGCCACGGCTTTCAAATAGGGTATGCAGGTGGGGAAATGATTCCGAGGTGCCCACATGCTCTCCAAAAACCACTTAGAAACAATTAGCCACAGACAGAAAATCACCATGTCGATGACGATTATCATCTTGATGTTGACAAGCACTATGCTTGCACTCGTTCAAGATTTTAGTTCTGAAGAGACAGCCCAGACCGTTACGTTCAGGGAAGGCGAAAAAATCACCCTAACCGCCCCAGTTCAATCGACTGAACAGGGCGGTCAAGGCTCATGGAATGGGGCACAAGACCAGTGGCAACTGGACAACCACCCGATTCTTTCAGAGGTCATGTGGACGGACCCTGGAGTCGCATCAGGAATTATTACCGACAAGTCAGCAATCGAGGCACTCATGCCGCGGTTCGCTCCGCTTCTGGAAGAATCGAACAAAGACGATCACGACAATGATGGTGTCAGTGACCTCTACGACTTAGACGATGATAACGACGGCATTTACGACTTGCTCGAACGTTTTGACGGCTGTTATGGAACCGACCCCTTCGACCACGACAACGACGGTATCACAGACGCTCTTGATTGGGACGATGATAACGACGGTATTCTCGAAGGACCTCTCGACATACCTGCTCTTGAAGCTCTCGGACTCGATCCGGTGAACGTAAGCACAGACCGAATACTTGACTCAAGCATCATCCATCCATGGACTGGGGAAGCACTCGGCTCATTCTACATGGCCGACCAAAATCCAATGGACCACGATAACGATGGCGTAACCGATGAAGATTCTGATGGTTCAGGGGCCGGCAGTTACGACGAAGATGACGACAATGATGCACGTATCGACCAATTCAAGTGGCCTTGTGACCTCGATAGCGACGGTATTCAGGACTATTTTGATAACGATGACGATGGAGACGGTGTTGACGACGTCGACGACATACATCCCTACGATGCAACACAAACAGCCTCGATGTCTGCTTCTTCAAACCTCTACGCAGCCCCAGTAAACTGGGATTTTAACTCCTACCGCGCCTATTCTGGTGGAGTCAACTATCTTTCTGAAGAACTCAATCGTGTGAACGCGGCAAATGCCCCATTATATTCAGGTGGGCCAAGTGGCATTCCAGCCTTCACGACAATCGTAGATGGCGACCTAGATGGCGACCTCATACCGAACTTCATTGACCCAGATAATGACAACGACGGCACCCCTGACAGCGCAGATACGGACGATGACAACGACGGCATTCTTGACATGGTGGACCCAGATGACGACAACGACGGTATCCTCGACACCTGTACCGTCATTGACGTCAACAACGACAATCTCGCAGACTACGATAACTCCATTCGAAACGGAGTCGTAACTGGATTGGACGCCTCGACTCTTTCAGGCGGTTTGAATTACATCGCAGGAAACGGTGTTGCAACTTCAGGCATCAACGGTATTGGCCTCACAGTCGACACCGTAACCGATGCCAATGGAGAAGTTCTCTTCGCTAACCTGTCATTCGGCGGCTATGGTTATTCTGTAGGTGACGATGTTTCAATTATCGGAGGCAATTCAGGAGCATCCATCATTGTCTCAAGCGTATCTACTGTTCTTTTCCATGTACCTGGTGCAGATGCTGATGGTGATGGGGCAATTGATTGTGAGATGGATTATGATCATGACCTTGATGACGACCGATTGCGACCTTTCGACCAGAACTACAATGCAGTTTACGACTGGCTTGACCCTGACATGGGCGGTACGCCAACACCTGACAACCTTGGAGACATTACTGTGAGCGGCGATGCAAACAACTTCGAATACGACCTTGACAACGACCAAGTCACCAACGAACTCGACGCTTTCCCATTGAACACAACTGCTGAAGTTGCTGGCTGGAATTGCCCAACATTGGCAAACCCGAATCCAGTTAGCCCGGACCCACGCTGCAACACGCAGCGCGCTTCTTATTCACAATTCAACGACTGGGATGGCGATGGAATCAACAACTGGATTGACGTTGATGACGACAACGATGGTATCATCGACGCTCTTGACATTGACCCTGATTGTGATTTGGATAACGATGGCGACTTGCACTCCATCAACGGAGCATTGTACCGTGATGACGGTCCAAACTCCGTTGACTCCGATATCGATGGAGACGGCCTTGAAAACGACATCGATTGGGACGACGACAACGACGGTATTTCTGACTTTTATGACCCTGATGACGGCAACTGTGGCACTGTTGACTACGACGCAAACGACAATTTTGCCAACCCATACTATCCTGTAGCGGATGGTGGCGCTCTCGATGGTAGCCAAGACAGCACACCGTACACGGACAACTCAAGCGACCATTGGAACCTCGTTTTCTCGCACAACCCATTTGCTAACGTTGTCCTCGATTACAACGGCTATGATGCGACAACCACTCCAGTTACGCCAGGAACCGTTCCAGAATACTATTGGTTCCTGTTTGCTCGGTGGTCTCCATACAACGGAGGCAACGACTGGGATATCGATGCGGATGGTGATTCGTTGACCAACGGACTTGATATCGACCAAGATGCGGACGGTTTACCTGATTGGTGGGACCAAGACGAAGCAAACGATGGATTATACGATATTAACGACCCGAAGATGGGCGGTTCGATGAACCTCACTTCTTGCGGTTGGACGGCAGGAAACATTGGTGGCGGATACACTTGCGGTTACAATTATGCCCTCGCATATCACATGCCACTAACCGGCGTTAACGCTCAATTTGGCTCACCTTATTCGACTCGCCCAGATGCGTTTGTCGACCAAGGCGCAACGACCGGTGGCCCTTCAGGAAACTGGAGTTGTACACCAGGAGCACAAGGTGGATGCTGGCACTACGATTTTGGTGGCGATGGCGCCATTGAGTCCGGTATAACCTTCACTCAAATGCAAAACAACCGTGACGCATTCGTCACTTGGTTTGGACTCGCATCAGGAATTTGGCAATGGACTTCCGACAACGGACCTGTGGCTGATTTCCCCGATGAACTGGGAGCAGACCTTCTCAAGAACTCGGTCGATGGAGACATTGACGGAGATTTCACCAACGCAACAGTTGACTTGGATAACGATTACGATTCAGTCTACGATTGGTACGATGTTGACGACGATAACAACGGTGTTTGGGACTTCTTCGAAATCGATACAGACGATGACCTCGACAACGATGCAAATCAAAATAATGGCAACTTCTTCAACGGATTAAACTGCGTCGATAACGATGACGATGGTAACGATGCCGATGTTGATGATGACGGATTCTTCCAAGCTGTTTGGGACCGTGGTATTCTTTCACAAGGACTCATTGAACCCAAACTCTACGACGTTGACAACGACAACGACGGGGTGCCGGACGCTGAAGACTGGGACGACGATAACAATGGAATCCACGACGCAGAACAAGAATTACTCCCAGGTTGTTTCTGGGGCGAAGAACAATCGCCTTTCGATACAGATAACGATGGTATCGTCAATTGGGCGGATGACGATTGGGATGCGGACGGCATCCCAAACCTCGTCGAACTCTATGATCCATCTGTAAACCACGTAGCACCGTTTGATCACGACAACGACGGTCTCCGTGATGATATTGACAAAGACGACGACCAAGATGGAATGCTGGACGATGACGAAGTATTACTTTGGCCTACCCGCTTTAATCGAAACTCTACCAACCCTTGGGACCACGATGACTTCGGAAATGGAGAAGGATTGGCCAACCCACTTGAGCCAGGAACTGGACCAGACGTCATCGACAACGACGATGATAACGATTCACTGGTAGATGCCGATTACGACCATTTAGAAGAGGGCGAAACGACCTCTCCGTGCTATGGTGGTGCAGAATCGAGTGACTGGGACAGCGATAACGATTGTCTTCCCGATGAAGACGATAAGGCACCGACCTATATCTCGCTGAATTCGCCAGGCACGCTCTGGCTTGATGCGCAATCGCCAACCATTTTCAGCGGTCATGTCGATTGGATAGACCCAGAAGGGTCTGGTGGACTCACACCGGCAAATGAACTTCCAGTACAAGTTATCATCGAGTGGGCCGGTAACGGAACAATTGCTTTGGAAACAATCAACGTTCTTACGAACGCTGCCGGTAATTTCACCGTCGGACAATTCCTTTACCCAGAGGATTTGACAGTTGGCGACAATACAACATACCGAGTCTATGCTGTTGTCAGCGAGATGTTCATTTTCAATGGTTCCGAATCGACCTCTTACTATGTCGGAGCGTCTGCAAACCTCACCGCAGATATTTACATGGACAGTTACTTCAGAAGTGACGAACAACCGTTCTGGATAGACATGTGGTCGTACTACACCGCTGATGTACAGCGCGGTATCTTCAACAATCTCGTACCGGATACACCGTTTACATTCTCCGTACGAGGAGGGATCTTTGGTAACTACACTCACCCGACCAATTTCACTGGTCTTGGTGGTAACGGATACCGAGCCGGCAGTAACGGGCTTGTCTCGGTCACCTTTGTTCAAGACATTGGAATCAATGGACTATGGAAGCAAATTCAGTGGAACTCTTCACGTGACAACGGCGTCGGCCAGATTCCTGGTGGTTACGAAGAAGTCGCATGGGATGCGAACTCTTTGGAACTCAAACCATTGCTTGATGGAAATGGAGATATTATCACCTACGATTACACCAATACGAGTTTACCTGCGGGTGACTATGAAGTGACGGCTATCGCACAACCGGGGCTTGCTTCGGAAGACCCATTCCCGTATTTGTACGGCGATGAGACTGAACCACAGGGTATCCGGGTCATGCACCGTATGAACATCGAAGGTCAGATGATTATTGAAGGAACCAATCCAGTATACTGGTACAACTCTTCGATCAACAACGGCGATGGAACCTTCGGCAACTGGGCAACATTATTCCACTCTGAAGCACTTACTGGGGCTGGATTGAATTTCGCTGATATCTCCAAGCCCAAACCGTATCCAAAGAACTGGAACGGCGACCCGTTGACATTGAACGATGAAGAAGTACAACTTCGAAATTTCATCTCGACCAATTCGACGCATTGGTTCATCAATTTGGTGAACGGTGGCGACAGCGACTTGCCGCCTTGTGGCGCAGTCGACCCAACCGACCCAAACAGTTTGGTTCGATGTGAACTTGTGCCGGAAATGAACACCGGCGACACGCTCTTTGTTACCGGTTCAGTTACCAACCGAACCAACGAACCGTGGGATGCAGATCCGATTGCACTTCAAGTCGATATCGACGGCAACGGCCAATTCCTCGGTTCTACAGAGACGGCATACACGCAACGCCCAACAAAGGACTGCCCTACCTGTGATGCGAACTTCGAATACAACTGGTCTTGGTACCAACAATACGGCGCAGGAACATACGGAATGCGTGTTGACTTCACGAACTCCGCATTCTACTTCACCGGAAACAGTTCAACTCTTGCAGAAACAGGCGCATACATCAACGTCACCGTCGTTGGAACGACCGACTTCCAAACAACTTCTGTACCTCGTTTGTATCGAAACACCAGTACAACAATTCAAGCCAAGCTCATTGACAATTCTCTGCAACCAGTACGGAATGTACCTGTTAACTACACTTGGTCCGCAGACGGTAGAACCGGTGTGAATTACACAGACGACAATGGTTTCTTTGAAATTCCATTTAACATCTCAGCAGCAGATGATTTGGGTGACTTTACACTTCAATTCGAGTTTGCGGGAACGCCGTTGCTCAAGGGCAACACCATGGTGCAACAAGTTTGGGTCGTATCCCGAACCTACCTTTCGGTTGATTCAACCAGTTCAAATCTCAGACAGTCTGGCGATATTTGGGATTTCACGGCACAAGTTACCGACGACAATACTACGTCTATACGTGATTCAGGCGGTTCGGCACTCGACGGTGCAGAATCTCCAAACGGCGGATTGGTCGATGTTATCTTTGAAGGCGTAGATTTCAACGGTGTTACGCACCGTCAAATCGTGGCGACAGTTCGCCCGTCTGCTGGAATCATCACTTTACCAGAGCCGGCATCTGACTCATCTCACCTGTGCTACTATGATGGTAACGGCGATGGATTTGCAGACCGCGACATCAACCAAGACGGTATTTTAGATCGACTTGAAACCAGCACTACTTTCAACGGACGAACAGGATGTCTAAAGGCAGATATTTCACCTCTGAATGCTGTTTCGTTGAGGGATGACCCAGAGTCGTTCTTACCTGATGGATTTGGCCCAGTCAACGTTATTCTACGGTTTGAAGAAAACCTTCCAAACGAAGGTTGCGCTTCTCTTGACCCAGCTTCGCTTGGCATCCAAGGCGCTTGGGACCCGTGCCTTAGCGTACCTGGAAACGATCACTTTAGGCTGAAGATGACCAACAATGCCAATGGGTTCTCCTTCATTGGACGAACTGCATTATCGGTAGACGACCAGATTGTTTACACGAGCGAGATCAGTCCGATTACCGGTGAAGTCATTCCGAAGCCAATGATTGTCACGGGACAACTTCAAGACGAACTCGGCACAAACCTCACCAACCGTAAGATTCGGGTGAACTACGAGATGGTAAACAGCCAATCGAGCCCAACCTCGTGCAATACCGGTATGACAGACCTCGACGGCTACTTCTCAATTGAATGTCCACTGTCCGACGTATCTGCAGGTAAGGCAAAGGTCACAGTGACCTACTCTTCCTATGACAACAACGATGCTTATCGGTATCAGAACGACACATATGAGACTGAATTCGATGTCTTTTCGAACTCTACGCTCGCATTGAATGAAGTTGGACCGTTCAAGTCCAGCGTTGAAACTTGGACTGCTCCTAATACGACAGAATACCCAGTATTGTATCTTAAGGAATCGTTCCACGTTGATGCTAAACTGATGCAATCCAATGGCCAGTTTGTCGGTGGCAAGTGCCTCAACATTTACCTTGACCCTGAACAGAACATTCGACCGATTTCAACGATTCGTACAAGCGATATCGACGGAACCATCGAGTGGTTCAGTGGCGACCCAAGTCAAAATCCAACCTTGCGCGGCGTTGAAACTACTGGTGGTAAACTCGAAGGTTTCCGTACATTGCGAATTGCGTTCGAACCAGATGTCAACATCCCTGGCGGCTGTGACAAGGACTCGTCCAATGTTTTGAACGGTTCTCACGTTGACCAGTTGGTTTTGGTCCGCTCTCGTGTCGATTTACAAGTGAAGCAAACATGGAGCCACTCTGGTGACAATGGATTGGACACAGGCGACCCTGTAATCGGTTCCATTGCACTGCAACGCGACCGTCTTGACTTATCTGTCGAAAACGAAGAAGTTTGGTTTGTCCGCCAATACTGGTCCGATGAGAACAACGAGTGGGTTGTCGAAGGAACCAACAAATCCCGTACAAATGAGCAGGGTATTGCAGACTTTGAATGGGCTTTCGATGGAAAGACCTGTGACGGTGTTGCTTGTTCTGGCCAATGGCGAATCATCGCATACTACCCTGGTTCGACCTATTTCGAAGAATCATTGGACAACGTGACTCACGAAATCATTTGGATGAAAGCAGCGTCACTCGATGACCAAGCAAGTTTCTTTACTCCGGCGAAAACAATGGCGTTTGTCATTGTCTTAATGTCGTTGTTGATTGCTGGAGCGATCTACTACCAACGTGCACAAGCTCGCCGTCAAGTCCAAGCCCTCAAGGGTATCTTGACCGACGCAATGATGCAATTGGAAGCGAGCAACGAGTTCATTGCAATCATCTTTGACTGTTACAAGAATCTGGTGAAGCACTTCAAGCGTTACGGTTTCATGAAGAAGGTATACGAAACAACCCGTGAATTCGAAACTGCAGTTCGTTCAGCGTTCAGTATGGTACCTTCTGAGCAACTTGATGACTTCCTTTCTGTCTTTGAAGAAGCTCGTTATTCCGACCATACCATCGATGCAAGTCACCGAGACCGTGCATTGCACACCTTGGATGCCATCACCCGTTCACTCACCATCGCACTTGGCGAAGGTGGAATGGTTGAGCGCAAGGAATTGGTGAACCTTTACGATAAGCAGACCAAGGCCGGCGAATTCGTCGCTGCCGATGGCTCTGTCCGACAAGCGGGTATTGTTGAAGGCGAAGGCACAGATTTCAAGATTTGATTTCAAATCAACGTGAATCGCCTTAACCTTCAAGGGGCCGGTGCGCTGTGGCTTGTCCATGGAAGACTGGAAGCAACTCATCGACCAAGCAATGCAAACAGAGACAAGCAACACGATTGAAGCACACGCAACGTACGGTAAAGCAGTACGTGCGGCTCTTGCCCAGTCGCAAATGCTACTCGGAGACTTAGAGGCCGCCCAAATCATCGAGTCGATTTACGGCGCTCTTGTGGCCTATTCACAGCAGGTCATGCTTCGTATGAAGGCCGAAGACCCTGAAATTGGCGGAGTGGACCACGCATTCCGTGCAGGCCAAGCATACGGCGTATCGTGCGTCCTCAATCACCTCATTGACCAACTGACGGACGTTGCCGGTATTACCGCTCTGGGGGCACTTGACGACTTTTCTGATACGCTTCACGAAGAGATCATCATTCAGGGGCGAGCTGCAGGTCTTACTGTTGAATTACTGGATGCGAAAGGCGAAATCCTCTACGAGTGAGCCACCAAGCCGCCAATTTTGGCGAAGCACCGTTCAAATTTCAAAAACTCAGTTTTCGCTGCACTGCGACGCGAAGGAGTCGATGACCGCGTCGGTGCATTGATAATGGGAAGGCCGGTCGGCGAATTGCTTCAAAGCATCGAGGGAGTCAAATGAGCAATCCTACACGTAAGACAAACGCACAACTTGTTGATGTTATCAACCAGTTGAAAGCCCAGTCTCGCGACACCGGAGCCGCTGTTTGGCGAGATGTGGCCATGCGCCTCTCTAAGAGTCGCAAAAATTGGGCGCAGCCGAACTTGAGCCGTGTGAGCCGCTACGCCCCCGAGGGTGCAACCATCCTCGTTCCAGGCAAGCTGCTCGGTTCAGGTGAATTGTCTGCCAACCACACCATCGCCGCCTACAGTGTTAGCAACGGTGCACGCGAGAAGATAGAAGCCGCTGGTGGTCGATTTGTGACCTACAGCGAGCTGATGAACGAAAACCCATCCGGCAAGGGGGTAGTTATTCTTGGATGAAACAACATATGTATTCGACGCCAATGAACTCGTCCTCGGACGTCTTGCATCGGCTACAGCAGACATTCTGCTCAAAGCCGCTCGAGAAGGCCGCGATGACAAAGTAATCATCGTCAATGCTGAGAACGCTATCGTGACTGGCCGACCTCGTTCGGTCCTCAATACGTATCACGCCAAGTACAAGTTGAACCACGCTCGTAAGGGGCCGTTCTTCCCACGTATGCCGGACATGATTCTCAAGCGCGCAGTTCGCGGTATGTTGCCTTACCAAAAGAAGAGCAGCGGACGCCGAGCCCTACGCAACCTACGCGTAGAAATCGGTTGCCCAGCCCATCTTTCCGGCGATTTGCCAGAAGGCCATGAGAACGGCGATGACACCAAATTCCGAAAGGACCTTCCTGAGCGATTCATCACTCTTGGAGATATCAGCGCCGATCTCGGCGCTCCATCCCACCGTTGGACTGGAGGTGAGCAATGATGGCTCGTAAAAAGCAAAAGTCAGTAGAATCCTCTGGTAAGCGTAAGACAGCAATTGCTCGTGCCTCAGTTAAGGCTGGTAAAGGCCGAGTACGTGTCAACAGTGCACCTATTGAAATCCTTCAACCGTCTCTTGCTCGCCGCAAGTCGATGGAACCACTGGTCATTGCAGACGCAATGAATCGCTTGAGTAAGGTTGACATCAACATCACCACACTTGGTGGTGGAATCATGGGTCAGACCGACGCTATCCGCACGGCCATTGCACGTGGACTTGTCCACTACAACGGCGGCGCAGAAGGAATTGATGAAGAACTTCGAGATGAATACCTTCGCTTCGACCGTAGCCTTTTGGTTAACGATCCTCGACGCAAGGAACCAAAGCACCAACTTGGACGTGGTGCTCGTCGCAAGAAGCAGAAGTCCTATCGATGAGGTGAGTTGAATGATTATACCAATACGATGTTTTAGTTGTGGCGCTGTCATTGCTCACAAGTGGGAAGAATTTACTGAATTAACCATATCCGGAATCGAGATGGCAGACGCCCTTGACCAGGTTGGTTTGATGCGCTACTGTTGCCGTAGAATGTATGTTGGTCACATCGACCTCATCACCGAAGCGGCTCCTTTCAGCACCTCTATTCAATGAGACATTCCATTCTGGGCCCGTGGGTTAGCTTGGCCTATACTTGGCGGCTGGGGGCCGTCAGACCCCAGTTCAAATCTGGGCGGGCCCACTTTTCCTGTACCTTATGCTGAATCTTTCACTTCCACTCACCGGTAACCTTTGGTTTGATATGTGGTGCTGTTGAGTAGCGTCCATGCGAACCGCTCGTGCACTCTGTTTAGCCCTTCTTCTTGTGCTCACGCCTCTTTCCCTCATGGCTCCAACAGCCCATGCTTCAGATTCAATCATTCAAGTGAACACGACTTGGTCTGGCGATGTTGTTCTCACCGGCAACGTCACTGTTGAGAACGGCTCCACGCTTACCTTGTCACCCGGTACTACTGTTGACGGTGGTGACGGGTATTGGATTCGGGTTGATGGAACGCTTCTTGCCACCTCCTCGACGTTTTTCTCTTCTCAAACTCCTTTGACTGCAGGTTCTCATGGGGCAGGTCTCTGGACAGGCATTTACATTGCCAACAAAGGTCATGCAGTACTGAATACCGTATCGATTGATAATGCGAAGACGGCGGTAAAGGTAGACGGGCATTTATCGGCTGAAAAACTGACTTTGACGGATGCATACATTGGCATCAACAACCAAGCATCATCGAATATCGATACGCTTACCGCAGAGCACGTGGATTACGAAGTTGTACGTAACTCAGGCTACCTCAATCTATCAGGTGGAATATTCACCGATGTTGCCGGTGGAGTTTGGTCGACAGGAACGACCACTGTTGATACCGTTACCATGACACAAGTGGGAACGGGCTTGCGTTCCAGCAGTGGTTCCCTGTCAGCCACAGGAATAGGATTCTTCCAGACGACTGTTGCGATTGCAAGTCAAGAAGGGGCCTCGACATCTGTAAGCAGCATTACCGGAGAGGACGTGGCCTTGTTCATCGATGCTGCAAACAGCGACGACCTCACAGTCTCTAACGCAGCCATTTCCGGCCACAGATTCCTTCTTTCGAACGGAGCAACCTCATTCACCGTCGATGATGTGGAGTTTGAAGGGAATACTTCAGAACCATCGGCAGTCGTTGACCTGCGTTGCTTGGGCGATTGCAGCATGAACGATGTGAACATCTCAAATGTGAACAATGGCTTTTCTCTTTCAGGTTACGGCAATCACACGTTGACGGGCCTCGAACTTGTCGCATTCGAACGAGGAATCGAGGGTACAGGCTTAGGCCTCCTCTCTCTTGATTGGACGAATGTAACAGCGGGGACCACTGGAATTGAACTCAGAGACCCAGACAGTGTTTTTGGCACAGTGTCCGTTGAGATGACCTCTGCTGCATCAACGGCTTTTGATATTCTTGGGGGGTTGCATACTTGGGGAGATGTTTCAGCATCCAAGACGTATTCATCTCAAGATACGAGTTCTCTAGGGCTTGCAGCATGGTACACGAACATTGCCGCTGCTTCCCTTACTCTTCTTCACTACGGAAATGGAATACAAGCAAATCATGCTACGCTATCAAGCGACAGTTTCTCAATTAAAGACGGCAATGGCGTTGGCATCGAAATGGAACAAAGTTCGCTTACCAGCGATTCGCTCACCACTCGCGTCTATCCAGACGGCGTCGTTTTAGAGGCAGAATCCACCCTCCACCTCTCCGATTGGCTTGCTATGACCCATACTACGCCACTCTCAATCAGCAGCGAGTCTTCGGCAACAGTGAGGGATTTCCAACCTCAAAACACACACACCTCTTCGTCGGATGCATTGGGAGATGGAACATTCATCTACGGCGGTTCGACGACAGCCACAATTTCAGTTTCTACAACACTCTATCTTGAAGAAACACCAGTTACCTTCACCGATTTGGCTGGTAACCCAGTCCAAGCCACCATCCAGGTGCATGGGTATGAGATTGTCAGCGACGTGAACGGTGCAGCAACGCTTCCTTTGGCCAGCAGTGGCTCATCTGCGGATGTCACTTTGGCAGGTGCGGGTATACGAGTCACCTTGTACGGCTCACAAATGGGTCAATCGGTTCAAGTCCCAGTTATCCCACAAGGCGATTGGACCATCGATACAGGCGATTATGTGTTCCTGGGTGCAAGACCTGACGGCTCGCCCCACCAATTGACCGGTGATCTCACTGTATTGACGGGCGGCGCACTTGAGCTTGCAGATACCACTCTTCAACTTCCAGCTGACGGTGTAGTTAGCATCGAAGGCTCTGGCAGCCTAACCGGCTCAGGCGCAACGGTCAGTGCCAATTCTGTTGCTCTTGGCATTGATTCTACCCTCACCCAGTCACAAGGTGATTCGGGATTGACTGTTGATGCGAACGTCACTTGGGTTTGTCAAACCACTCGCAGTTCTGTAAACATCGATATTCTTGGAACGCTCCTCATTCAACCGGGCTGTGATGTAGAGATTTTGGACGGTCAAGTTCTTGGTACTGTAACCGTTCTCACAGGTTCAAAACTAACACTCCAGTCTTCTCTTGAAGTTACGGTTTTGGACAAGGGACAAGCCGTATCGGGGGCTACAGTATCCGTTGATGGAGCCCTTGCAACGACCGATTCGGTAGGTCAAGTTTCGACCACTGCGGTTGCACGCGTGGTCGACGATTCATCAGACACCCTCGGCGGCGTTAAGAGTATCAATTTACAGATCGGCTCATTCTATGACTTCGTCACTTGGGATACTCTTTCATCCTTTAAGCACACGTTCATGGCTTCAACTGTTACTCCGGGGACACTGTCGAGTTGGCTTGTTCTTGAAGCACAATGGAGTCCATATTTCCTCGACGGTAACTTGGCTGTAGCGGCATCTGGAACGTTGACCATCGATGACGGCGTCTCCTTGAGAATTGCAGACGGCGGCCAAATCAGTGTGGACGGGCGAATCGATGCTGGTGCAGCGACTCTTTCTTCAACCGGCCTTGGTTCACGCTGGGGAGGATTTGTGATTGGTGGTTCCAGTGCCACCATTGACTTGTCCAGCACAACGCTTGTCGAAGCATCACCTGCTTTGTACGTTGAGAGCAAGGGCTCATTCATCGGCGACGGGATTACAATGGCCCGTTCCTCCGGCTCCGATTCGCTAATTCTCATTGACCCAAACAGCGATGCTGATGTTGTTTTGAAGAATTCGAATCTGTATGACGCAGGTGACGGTTGCATCAAAGCGTTCCCTTCATCGACTTCACTGACGCTCGAAAACGTCCATTTCCATTCGTGCAATGGTGTGGGTATTTGGGCACGTCAAGTCGATGTGCAGTTGAATGGTATCCACATTGGTGAAAACGTCTCGACAGGCTTTGATTTCACTGCGGTAACCGGTCTTTTGAACGATGTAAACGCTTCTGCGTTCAACGGTTTAGGCAACATTCTCGCCCTTGATTCAATCGACGAGGGTTTGATCGTTTCAACGCTCGTGGGAACAGTCGGTTCCAGCGCTGGTATTACGGCAATGAATTGTCAAAACCTTCAGATGAGCGACATTGAAATCACCGGCTCACCGGCAATCGATATTGACGAATCAGCCGGAACAATAGATGGTGTTGTTATGAATGGCCTCGGCACAGGAACGGCATTTATCAGTCACCATGGCCGAACATCAGATTCTTTACTCGTCATTGATTTCGTTGCCCTTTCGTATTCGGTTGGAATCGATGTCCATGCCGATGAAGGCGACGCTTCTGTAGCGCCATTGATTGTCCGAAATCCCGACATCTTCGCTGCAACAGTTGTTTCAGCAGAGAATTATCCGGTTCGAATAGAAGGCGGCACAACCGCTGGCATCATGTCTGCTTCGGGTTCGATGTTCATCGATTTAATTGATACGGTCACAGAAAATCCATTGATGTACGATGGGGCGGAACTACGCAGCTGGAAGACGTTCACTTTGAGTGCAACACTGGATGGAGCACCTCACGATGTCACCTTTACGTTGCAAACTACCGACCTCTCACCTTCGTATTCAACAACCGTCCAAGGCGTCTCGCAGTTTGTCGAAATGCCAATCTCTTTTGACGGAAACGGTACAAGTTCGACCTTGTCGAGTTTCACCGTATCGACGCAAGCAAGCGGTCTTCCAAATACCGTTGTCCAAGTCAACATCACATCGACAATGTCAGCGATTGTAGAGGTCGTACTGAGAACCAATGCTGCGCCAACAGTAGAGATCACTGAACCTTACTCAGGCCAGCGAGTTATGGAATCGGTTCACTTGTTGGCAGTCGCTTCATACTCTGATGATTTAGACTCAATGGAGCAATTGACACTCGTGTGGATTATTTCTGATGCTTCTGGAAATGAAGTCTTACGCGGACCGAATGAAGCACAATTTAACATTACAGATTTGCAACATGGGCTGTATGTCCTTGAGGTTCAAGTGACTGATACGCTTGGAGCGACCAGAACCAGCGCTGTCGATTTCGAAGTCACCGAACTTGACAGCGACGGAGATTGGACCAACTCATGCACGTTCACTTTGTCTACCGGAGTTTGGTTCGATGCGGAGAACGGCTATCCTTGTGGCCCAGACAGTGAAGATACAGATGATGACAACGACGGGCACCCCGACGTACGCGATGCTTGGCCTGTCGACCCATGTGCTTGGCAAGATACAGATGAAGATGGCCTGCCAAACAACATCGCCTGTCCGGAGGGCAAGGAAACGTACCTTGTTGCCGATATAGACGATGACAATGACGGCATACTCGACATCAATGAAGGAGAAATATCTACAGATTCTGGAGACTTTTCAACAGGTACTCTTCTCCTGATTGTCTTGGTCATTGGTGGACTGATTGCCTTCGCTGTACGCTTGAAACGTGGCGGCGGTAATGCAGGCGACATTTCTTCAGTTGACGAGCGTCATCTTTGAGGTGCTTCGATGGCAGAAGAGAATTTGATTCTGTCAGCCGACACTGTGGCTTTGTTTGCCGTTCTTGTGCTTGCAGCCATTGTGGCTTGGGATGCTTTTTGGTTGACTCGTCAGCGGCAGGACATTCCTCAAATGGGCGAATTGAAAAAAGGCGGTTTTGCTTGGAAGAGTGAAGGTCCACAAGAGGTCATTCGACAATGGGGTAATCTTGCTTCTATGGCTGCAATGATGGTGCTTCCTTGGGCTCTGCTTTCAGCCTCCAACACCAGTATTTGGTATGCGGTGGTGTGGGATGTTCTTCTTTCCCTCCACCTGATCTCACTGTTGATTCCCAAAAGGTATGCGGTGACTCGCACCCATCTTTTTGCCGATGGTCAACGCTACGATTGGAAACGTCTACGCCTGCAACAACGCCAACCGGCGCGACGCATCATGCTGTTGAGAAAAGGCTGGGGCATCTTCGGACCATTGCCGTTGGGCGGCTCTCAAAACGACCTCTATGTGGCTCGTTCTCGAATCGAACTCGCCCTTGATTCTGAGCGAGATTGGATGGCCGATAATTTCACCCGTTCCGAAGAAGAATAGCGTTATTCTCAATAGGCGTCTTGCGTTAGCCGAAGCATGGAATGGACTCAAAGTGGAGAAGACTTGTTTGTGCGCATTGACCCTGGTGAGGAAATACACGAATCCCTACAATCCTTGGCAGACAAGGTGGGGTTTGATGCGGCTGCAATAACCAGTGGAATTGGTCGGGCCCGTGACAGCATATACGGTTACATGGACGAACAAGGCGTGTACCAACGCCGCTCTTTACCTCCACCATCAGAACTTGTCAGTTTGTCGGGCAACGTCGCCCGTACTCAAGAAGGTAAAGCCTTCACTCACATTCATTGCTGCTGGTCGGATGACCAGAACAACGTACACGCTGGTCACATGTTCCAATCCACAGTTCATGTTGTCGCAGAAATTCATCTCCGCATTCTTACCCATGCGCTCATGACTCGATGCCCTCTTGCAGATGTTGAGTTGCTTGGTCTTCAATTTTCGTGACGTTCATATCCTGTGGCATGGGTGAGGTATCATGGGCGGTCCGGAGCGTATTCAGCAACTGGCCGAAGCGGTTCGCTATCACCGCGAACTGTACTACAACCAGTCGTCTCCAGAAGTCACTGACGCTGAGTTCGACGCATTATGGGATGAGCTAAAAACGCTCGACCCAGAGAACGCAGTCCTCCACCAAGTGGGTCCAGAACCACTTCCGGGCACGGTGAAGGTCGAGCATCGATTCCCAATGCGTTCACTCGACAAAGGAACTACCGATGAAGACATTATCCATTTTATCACGCAATCCACCTTTGGCGCAAAACAATATCTTGCACAACCGAAATTGGACGGGTCTGCGCTTTCATTGGAGTATGTTGCCGGAAATCTCCACCGAGCTGCCACCCGTGGAAGCGGTGAAAGAGGCGAAGATGTCACTCTGAATGCCAAGCAAGTGGCCAACATTCCAACCCGCCTGAACCTTCCAGTGGACTGCCATGTTCGTGGAGAAGTGGTAATGCCGCTGAAGACGTTCGAAGAAAAGTACCGTGATGTTTCGCCAAACCCTCGCAATCTCTGTTCCGGTGCCCTCCGCCAAAAGCATGGAGACGGTAAAGCAGATGCTTCAGACTTGGTATTCTGTGCATACGACGTGAAATTCGTCAACGATTCACCCGATGTCATGTACGACAGTCAATTGCTTGAATTGCTCAAAGATAAAATTGGCATTGAACCGGCCCCGTGGCATGTTTTTGATGCAGAAAATCCGCAAAAAGATATGATTGAATACACCAAGCAGTGGAGTGAAAACCGCAGTTCATACGAGTTTGAAATTGATGGAATCGTGTTCAAATTAGATGATTTACAACAGCGAGAACGCCTCGGCTCAACGGCGCATCATCCACGATGGGCA
Organism: Euryarchaeota archaeon UBA259; assembly: GCA_002506275.1. GTDB lineage: Archaea > Thermoplasmatota > Poseidoniia > Poseidoniales > Poseidoniaceae > MGIIa-L1. The sequence goes on from DAXG01000017.1 coordinate 18,226, forward strand.
CTGGCTTGGAAATTCCCACCGGAAGAAGCAACTTCAGTCTTACTTGGTGTGGACTGGCAAACGGGCCGAACGGGTGCTGTGACGCCTGTTGCACGCATCGCTCCCCAAACAGTAGGGGGAGTCACTGTTGAAAATACGACGTTGCACAATGTCGGAGAGGTCGAACGCCTCAACCTCAATCTCGGTGATAAAGTACTGATTGTGCGCCGTGGAGACGTGATTCCAAAAATCGAATCTGGACTTGGCCCAGCCATTCAGAGTGATCTTAAGGGAAGATTTCACGCTGACGGAACAGCCTTTGAAGGGGTTTTGCCTCTAGAAAAAACCATCTCTATTCCTTCCCAATGTCCCGCTTGTAACGGTGTTTTAGAGGTTGAAGGAGCTTTTCTTCGCTGCAGTGATTTGATGTGCGAGGCGCGTACCAGCCGGACGATTCTGTATTGGTGCAGGTCTCTCGAGATGGACGGCATCGGTGAAAAACTGGTTGAGCAACTCCTTGATGCAGAACTTATCTCTGGAATACCGGACCTCTTCCGACTCCAGCAGGCAGAACTTGAGAGCATCGAGAGGATGGGGGAGAAATCCTCGCTCAATGTACTGAAGGAATTGGACAAGGTAAAGACGCTTCCACTTGCCAAATTCCTGCATGCGCTCGGCCTCCCAGGCATTGGTCCCGAATTGGCAACATCAGTGGCTCAGCATGTTGGCGATTTCCAATCACTTATGCAATGGGTAGAAGACGCATCCGCATCGATGGGTGAGGTTCAGTTTGGTCCGCTTACTGACGATAAAGGCAAGCCATATACAGAAAATCAGGCTGTACGTTCACTTTGCACCGTTGACGGCATTGGCGAAAAAGTGGCTTTGCAAGTCCGAGACGGACTTTCCAAGCGTAAAGAAATGCTCCTTGACCTTTCGAACTTGCTCACCATCACAGACCAACCTAAAGCAGCATCTGGCGGTCCTTTGGATGGAATGACGTTCTGCCTCACCGGTTCACTCCAGCGCCCACGCAAAGAGGTTCAGTTAACGATTAAAGCAGCAGGCGGAAAGGTGGTTGGAAGCGTTTCTTCACAACTCAGCGTTTTGGTGGCTGGTGAAAAAGCAGGTTCGAAACTTACGAAAGCAGAATCTTTAGGCGTTCAGATTTGGAGTGAGCAACAGCTTGAAGCAGCCTTGGCATCACAAAGGGACCCCCTCATCCAGGATTCAACGGTTCCATCTCCAATTGCAGACACGAAGTCACCTGAGAACAATCAACCGTCGCTGTTTGACTTCTGATGAATCAGTGTTTTGTCAAATCAATACACCAACCCTTTGATAACTGCTTAACCAGTGGTATTGGCATGCATCGTAAATTTCTTGTTACCGGTATGGTTCTTCTGGTCTTGTTGGGTTCAATGCCACTTACGCAAGGCAACTCCAACGGTATTCATAATCGCAGTACTGGCTGTTCATGCCACACCCAATCCGGCACCACTGCTGCAACCGTTTCACTGACCGGCCATCCTGCACAATATACGGCCGGCTCGACCTACACGCTCAGTATTTCAGTGAGCAATGGAGTCTCTGGTAGCAGTGGTGGATTTAATTTAGAAGTTGACAAAGGAACTCTCTCTGCAGGAATTGGTTTTGCAGTGAACGTCAATCAAGCTCAAAACAGCGCGACCCATTCGATTACTGGCAGCAGCCAACGCTCTTGGAGCATTGATTGGATTGCACCATCAACAGGTTCTGGCGTAACTGCTCTCACAGTTGCAGGGCTAACAGCGGATTCCAGCGGAAACAACAACGGTGACCGATGGGATACCCTTTCGTTCCAAATTCCTGAGGCGGGAGCCGCTCCAAACTCACCGCCAAGCGTCTCCAACCTCATGCTTGGTCCGAGCGGAGCGACCACGACCGATACGCTGGTGCTCACGTATTCTTATTCTGACCCAGAAAACGACCCTGAATCAGGAACTACGATTCAATGGTTCAAGGATGGGGTCGAGCAGACTTCGCTATCTGGCACCACAGTTTCACCGTCAGAAACTGCGAAAGGACAGGAGTGGAGTGCAAAGGTCCTGCCTTCGGATGGTTCAGATGTAGGGGGGCCTATGTTCAGTAATGTGCTCACCATTGCCAATTCAGCACCCACAACAACCGCTCCTACACTTTCGCCAAACCAGCCAACTGAAGACGATTCACTTTCGTTTACCAGCACTTCCTTCGATGCAGATGCCGACGTCGTGAACTTCGAGGTCCGCTGGTTTTTGGACGGGATATTGATTCCTGAATTGAACGACGTTGAAACATTACCTGCCTATGCCACTCGTGACGGCGATTCTTGGGTTGTTGAAGTTCGAGCGAACGACAGTGAAGATGTTTCACAATGGGTTTCTTCACAAGCAGTTTCAATTGGTGGAGGGCAAGTCAACACACCTCCAGTCGCCAACACCGTGGTATTGAGTTCCGGTCCTATTTTCACGACCGACGACTTTTCTGTGGCCTACACGTATTCTGACGCTGACGGGGATGCCGAAACAAATGTGGAAATCCAATGGTTCCTCAACAACGCCGCTTACGCATTCGCTGAAAACAGCCACATCATCCCATCAGCATTTACTGAAAAAGGGCAAATCTGGTTTGCTCAAGTTCGAGTGAACGACGGTACAGAATGGTCGTCTTGGACTTCGAGCAATCAGTTGACGGTCCAGAACACTGTGCCCGTTACAGAATCCGTCACACTCTCTCACAGTGAGGCATATACCACGGACGAGATTTCAGTTCAGTTCACGATGTCGGATCTTGACGGGGACGCTGAATCAAACTCAGAAATTACGTGGTGGCGTGATGGAATCATGAAATCGTCGTTGACTGGATTGACAACTCTCCCCTCATCTTCGACGATGAAAGACGAAGTTTGGACCGTACAAGTCAAGGCAGGCGATGGGAACGGATACAGCACCACTCCGCTTACTGCAAACGTGACCGTCCTCAACAGCGCACCCAGCGCATCTGTTGCGGTTTCAGAAAACATTACTTCGCAAGATACTCTTAATGTCGTCATTACGACCGACGATGCGGATGGAGACGAAGTTCAAACGAATGTACAATGGTATCGAAACGGTTTCCTCGATGGCACACTCATGAACGCTACAAGCGTCCCTGCAAGTTATCTCGGTCCTGGGCAAACATGGTCGGTTCATGTAACGCCGACCGATGAAGGCCAACTCTCTGGTGTTACTGCGACCTCTTCTACAACGGTTCTCAACACCGCCCCCACTTCTGAAATAACGGTAAAAACGGATCCTATTTGGCTTGGAGAACGCGTTGACCTCAGTGCGTCTCTCTCCACTGACATTGACGGACAAATCGTAACTGCATTGTGGTCTTGGACGGATACGAACAGCATGACTGGCGCCGCTTCGGGAACCGATGTTTCCATCTTCCCTACGGCGAATATTGTTGTAACGCTCGTTGTTGTTGATGACATGGGCGGAGAAGATACTTCGAACGTTCAATTGCTTGTCGTTCAAGGACCAACCGTCTCCGAATTCACTTCCGTCTCGACCGGTAGAAATGTCGATTTGCAGTGGTCTTGGAACGGACCAGATGCGAATTTCTCAATTCTTCGTAACGGTATTTCGATTGGAGTTACGGATGAACTTTCGTTCACTGACCAGCCGCTGTTTGCTGGAGAAAACACCTATTCCGTTCAACCTCTCATCGGTGAAGAAGCATTGATTGCAGGCGCTACTGCTCCCCAAACGGTCGTCGTTCAAACCACTGCTCAAGCAGCCCCTGGACCCTCGACCACCGGCGGGTTGATTTCAGGAACGATGTTGTTGCTGTTTGGACTAGGGATTGGTTTCTTCGCCTTCATGAGGAGGGACTGATTTGAATTTCAATCATCGCGTTTATACCGTTCTGTTCCTTTCACTCTTGCTCATTGGTTCTACGTACGGTGCAGCAGAACCTGGAGGCAACGGTGATGCGACACGCGATATGCAATGCGGTGGCGCCTGTCACGGAGATGCAGCATTGAATGAAACATCGTTGGCAACCCTCACCCTTTCGTCACCATCGACGGTGTATGCTGGCATCCCAACCACCCTCACCCTTACTGCAACCAATCTGTCTTTGAGTTCAACTGGGATAGTTGGCTTCTTTCTTCTGACCGATACCACCGGTCATTCAGACACCCCCAAAGATGCAGGTTGGGACGTTCTCTCCGAATCAAACGGCGGGGCGTCGAATTATGTCGAACAAACGCTCCCAAGCAGCCAAACTGAAACGAGTGTTTCCTGGGTCGTTCGCAGTTCGAGTGAAGGCATGACATCATTCTATGCAGCCATCCACCATGGAGGCTCATCCAAACCCTTCTTTGCCGTTACTTCTACAGGCTATGAGGTGGAAGCGAAAGAGATCCCTGAAAACCTCCCCAGGCTCGCAGCTGATTTCACTCCTCAATCAACACGCATCCTTGATGTGCCCACTGAATTGGGATTGCAAACCGAATTCACCGAATCCGTCCAAGTGGAATGGAAGGTCGAAGGAGGCGCTATCATGAGCGCACAGGTCAATTCCTCTGGCGACAACATGTGGAGTGCAACCATCCCTGCAGCCCTCCAACCTACTTCGCTCCAATGGCGTGCAATTCTCCAAGGCGATGGCCCAGAGCAAACGACGCCTTGGTTCACCTTGACTGCTGAAGAAGCAGGTTGGGAGATTGAAGAATTTGCCGTATACCTTCAGGCCTTTTCTCTTCTGTTTTTGATTGCAGGTGCGGTGCTGGCTCTTCAGTCCCGTCTTGCACCTCTTCCCGTTTCGAGCAAGTACGATCAAACGGATTTGTTACCACAACGTTTGGATGAAGAGTCGATCGTTGAATCTGTTCCCCAAGAATCTTCTGAGGAATCCGAGATAGCCCCCCTGCCTGCCGGTGGGTTGCCAAATGGATGGAATGAAGATCAATGGAAGTGGTACGGCCACGACTATTTAGCCGGTAAGTATGGAGGTGGGCAAGAATGATTTCCTCACAAACATTCCATGTCGTTTCAACTGAATTGGTCGTCGGTGCTTTTTCTGTATCCGGGTTGAGTTTCCTGTTTTGTCTTCTTCTTCATCTTGATGTTCTCAAGAAGGCTGACTGGAAGCCGATGTTTGACAACGTCGCGCACTTCACCCTAGCCTTCGGCCTTGCAGCAACGCCCTTTGCGGTTTTGAGCGGTCTTTCTTCATCTCCGGGGGAAGGTCTTAACAGTCCTATTTTGGTCAATAAGATGTTTCTTTCAATGGCCGGAATGGGTTTTGCGATTGGTGTTTTCATCAGCCGCTGGCGCTTAAGTCAGAGCGTTTGGGCGACCAGCAAAACGGCGACTGTACACTGCACAACTGGTTTGGCCGCTTGCGGTTCAATGCTGCTGACGGCGTCTGCCGGCGGGACTTTCTTGCGCGGCGAATCGTTGCTTGATGTTCTGAGCCTACCGTATGATGCAGTCCTACTTTTCCCCACGGTAATCAGTGGAATTGGACTTGCAATTGGCATTGGTTTGCTGGTGTTGGGATGGCTGCGAATGAACGCAATATCATCCGTACATTGAATTGCTGGTCGAAACTTCAGTTTTCGCATCAGCACCTTCCATCATGGCTTTGATTTGGCTTTCTAAGAATTCAGCCTCTTCGAGCAGCGGTTGATGCGGAAGGTCAATGGCCGGCAGGACCTTGTTGAGCGTCTCAATCAGTGTAGCTGCAGCACGAGCATCAGGCCAACGAGGGTCGGCTTCTACCATAATCGACATTAAATCGAGGCCACGACGACGTGCTTCACTGAGAATGGCCGCGTTGATGCCTTTGATGACTCCTTGATTGAGAAGGGTGATGTCCATCGATTTCAACATGTCTCGAACCTTTTGATTTGCACCAATTCCTACGACATCAATTCCTTCTGTATCTTCGTATTCGATGGTCGGTTCTGCTCCGTTGAGGTTTCCTTTCATTCCTTCTTTAGCGAACGCATCAATCACGACAGCGTGAACAATTTTGTTTTCTCGTGACCATTCAAACATAGCCCAAACGATGTCGTTGACCAGCGGTTCTGGAATGACCAATTCACTCATCAACAAAATCACTTGATCGCATCCCTCAATTGTGCATTGTGGCTTTCCAGCATATGCACGGATAACCGGCAATGGCTCGCCTTCCTGGATGAGGGTAATGACTGGAAGCCGAGGGTCGACGACTGCACCGACGAACTCCAAGTCGAGATGGTCAATGAGAAAATGAGCGACGACGCTTGATACCATGCCTATGCTTGGAAAACAAGCCACAACCATTGCATTCTCAGTCTCGATTTTCG
>DAXG01000004.1 GCA_002506275.1 Euryarchaeota archaeon UBA259
AATTTCTGGGACATCAACACCTGTGAAGTTCTCAAGGTCAGTGTCAACACTGCTCCAATCGTATTCAACACCGTAGTAAAACTCGGATTCCTCTGTTGGAGTTGCACTAACGCTTCCAAGCGGCAAAAGTGCTGCTAAGAGAAGTGTTGTCATGAGGAGGCTTGGCAGTGTGCGGGCAATGTTCATGCCTCTTCCCGAATTGTACGAGAATATGAAAGTATTGCCTGCTTCAAAGAAGGAAAATCCATGATTTTGCGCTTATTTTCGATTCTTACGGCACACTTCTACGAAATTTTCGAACATTTCTTTACCGAATTCAGAATCGTTAACTTCTGGATGAAATTGAAGGCCAAAACGGTCTCCTTTCTCGTTCTCCATGCCTTGAACTTGGCATGACGGGCTTTTTGCTGTGACAAAGAAGCCTTCAGGGACGACATGCACTTCATCGTTGTGAGATTCCCAAACGGTTTGTGTTGCAGCGGTATTGGCAAATATCTCTCCGCCCTCGTTTTGGAGTTCTATTTGCATTGCACCAAATTCTGGAATTGGCGATTCACGGGCATCCCCTCCGTAATGCCGCGCCATGAATTGGTGGCCTGCGCAAATACCGAGAATTGGAATGTCCAACTCAAGATAAGCCCCACAATTCCCTAACTCCCCTGTGAGGCCAACACGTGCTGCGCCCCCTGAAAGAATGATTCCATCAAGTTCGCGAAGGTCTTCGACCGGAGTTGTGTTATCGATAATCTGCGTATCTACTTTGAGATAGCGAAGCATTCTCCACTCTCTGTGGGTCCATTGCCCGCCATTGTCAACGACATCGATTACGAGTGGTTTACCATCCATGTGCTCACCTGTAGTTCTGCGTGTATGGTCGAACAACCATGAACATGCCGCCCCAAATGATTCAGAGAATGATTTGATGTTGCAGAACATTTAGCGTTGCATATGGCGCGAGTTGTGGTTGTAGGCGCAGGTCTTGCCGGCTTGGCATGCGCCTTGGAAGCAACGACTGCAGGTCACCATGTTGTCATCATGGAGCGTTCTGAAAGAATTGGTGGCCGAGGCACAACGCAAAACTTTGATGAATTCCCCCTCGGGTTTGGCCCTCATCTGTTTTTGAAAAAGGGACCGTTTCATGACCTTGTTCGCAAACTAAGCAGAGTGAGACTGGCTTCATCGCCCATTCAACTTCATCGGGTTGAAGTTCTCGGGCACGGCATCGTCAGGCCGATTGATGATGTGAAGGCCTCCATTATCGCCAAAAAAATACTCAAAGACGCAGCACCTGACGAACGGGTCGTTCGCGGATGTCAATTTCTTAGTTCCTGGAATCCAAATCATGCATCAGAACGATATGCTGCCCTGCAGAAAAGCAAACTCCTTGTCTCCAACGAAGGGTGGTCGGGCATGGTTGGAAGAATGGCTGCTGCGCTTGATGAAGTGGGCGTATTCATCGAATGTGGACTTCACGTGAAGAAAATTGAAACAGGTAAAGTTCACCTTGCTGACGGCAGAGAAATCGAAACCGATGTCGTTGTTCTTGCTTGTGGGCCTGCTGCAGCCCGCAAATTGATTCGGAGTGTCGATGAAGAGAGGGCGAAGAAAGTCTTCTCACCGTTGCAAAGAACAACGGCCAGTTTCATCGAAGTGGGTCTTGATTCAAAATCACTGGCAGGTCGCCAAGCGGTAGTGGATGTTGATAACCGGTTCGCAATATTGGATTACAGGGCCATTCAACCGCGTTTAGGACTTGAAGGGTGCCATTTGTCTGCAGTTGCTGTAGGCGGGCTTGAGACCGACCCGGGTGAAACGCGATTCTCATCTGAAGATGAACGGTTGGCTGCTTTAACTGACTTCATGGACCAAAGAGCATCTGGTTGGAAAGAACATGTTGTGCAACACTCCGAACAAGCTAAAATCACCATTTTAGATTCAAATGAATACCGCATCCCTCAACGGGCTTTTGCCAATGATGGTGTTTTGTTGGCCGGCTCCTGGGTCGAAAGCAAACATTTGCTTGCTGATGCTGCGGTCGATAGTGGCCGTACTGCTGGGCGGTCCATTTCATCAGCACTGCGTTGAACACTTATCCACCGCCAACTCTTGGACAGAACATGCGATTCGTATCATGGAACGTCAACGGTATCCGGGCAGCAATTCGAAAAGGAATAGACGGATACTTTGAATCCTTTGATGCTGATGTCGTTATGCTTCAAGAAGTTCGTGCCCTACCTGAGCAATTACCCAAAGGGTGGGGGTGGCCGGAAGGATACGATGTGCACATGCACTGTGCCGAAAAAAAGGGATATTCCGGTGTTGCAACGCTGTCTCGAAGACCAATTCTTCAGGTAAAAACCGGCATGAATGGTTCGGTTGATGCCGGGGACACAGAAGGTCGAATAATCGTCACGGAGCATCAAGGATTCACGTGCATCAACACATACCTGCCCAGCGGCTCCAACAAACAAGAGCGTCAAGAGTTCAAGGAAACGTGGATGGATGAATGGAAAATATTTCTTGCCCCTTACCTGGAAATGGATATCCCGGTCATCGTATGCGGTGATCTTAATATCGCGCACACTGAAGACGACATTTGGAATCCAAAAGGTAATGCCAAATCGAGCGGTTTCTTGCCTCAAGAACGTGAATGGTTTACGCAACTGCTTGCTGAAGGCTGGAACGATGCGTTTCGAAACCATGTTGGAGAGGGTGAGAAAATTTACTCCTGGTGGTCCAATAGAGGTCAGGCCCGAGCATTAAATCGCGGGTGGCGAATTGATTATTTCCTGCTTAATGAGGCTGCGAACTCTATGGTCACAAACATTAGAATTGAACGACAAGGTGGCCTCGATGTCTCGGACCATGCTCCGGTCATTTTGGATTTGAGGTTCTAATTGTTCTCTTCAATTTCAGCAAAATCAATCAGCAGTGCGTCAGCGATGTCTCGCAGTTGCTGTAAATTCGAATGATGAATCACGACAGAAACATGGATTTCTCCATCGGTTTCCTGTGAAAAAGATTCGCAATAGGGGCGCTGTGCTGCTGCAAGAAGAAGATGGGCCATCGGTGCGGCTCCAGTCCATTGAATAGTCGCTTCATGCGATTCGCCCATATCCGATGGTAGAGGTGGGCTATTATGAGGATGACCCGTCGCAGTGCCATGGCGAAGGCGAACGAAAGTGACCCAATCTTCGCTGGTGCTGGCGGTGTTGTACTCGGAGAAGCACGCACGAATCATGAAGGGCGCAAAGCAATATTGTTGGTTCGAGACAATGAAGATACAACGGAATTCGTGGCATTGGTAGCAACCATGGGCATCACTATTGTCGAAACTTTGCACCAGCCAGGCCAACTCGACCCCAGAGGATACTTCGGCAAAGGCAGGCTTCAAGATGTTGCAGATGAGCTTTCGAGTCGCATCGGTTCACATCCTTGGCAGGGAGTCGATCTCGTCCTTCTGCATACCAACGCATCGCCGCGTCAACTGGTTGGCGTAAATGAGGTGGTACAAATCGAAGTCTGGGACAGAGTTCGATTGCTCCTGTCTTTGTTCACATCTCACGCTTCGTCGCTTGAAGCACGAACACAGGTTCGCATTGCAAGAATGCAAAGTGACCGTACCGTGCTTCGGGAACTTGCCAATCAACAAACGACCGGTGAAAGAGCAGGTTATGGTGGAGGTGGAATCACTGCTCTGCAAGCGACGATTGCCAATATCAACCGTGAACTTGTGCATCTAAGGAAGCGGCAGAAAAAGCATGCAGTGGCCCAATCAGAACGAAGAAAGCAACGCTCTCGAGGCGGTGCAATGACCGTCGGGCTTGCCGGCTATACGAATGCTGGGAAATCAAGTCTCTTTCTCTCGTTGTCAGGCAAAGATGTGTTGGTTAAAGACAAACTTTTCTCGACCTTGGAAACGACGATTGGGCGCATGGAAGCGAGTCCACGGGTTCTTCTCGCCGATACCATCGGTTTCATCGACCATTTACCGAGTGCCACCCTCGATGCGTTTCGAGCGACATTAGCTGAGGCGTTAGAGAGCGACCTGTTGCTGATTTTAGCGGATGCGAGTGATAAACCAGAAGAATTGGAGCGGAAACTTTTCACGTCAAGGAATGAAGTATTCACTCGATTTTATGGAGAAGAAATCGACGAAGAGTTCCCATGGAAATCCTCAGACACCTCTGCAGTCAATCATGTTCTGACGGTCCTCACTAAAATTGATCAGGCGAATGAAGCGCAATTAGAGGAAGCGGTAGCCACCGTTGCTGCTCTTGGACTTCCAGACCCCATCCTCATCTCAGCGCATTCGGGTAAAGGGATGCAGGAACTGAAGGACTCGATTCTCTGGCATTTGTTCGGACCTCCAACGGATTTACTCTTACTCCCGGTTCCAGCAGAAGGTGGGCGGGCCGTTGAAGGACTTGTTTCAGATGTCTATGAATCGGGACTTGTCTCAAAAAGAACCAACCATGCTGACGGCATTGTTGAAATGAGGGTCTGGATACATGAACATGCTCTTGCACGATTACTCGCCCATTCCAAACACCGCATTGAAGTGAAGTAGGACGGCTTCCTACGAACTTCATGGCCGACGCAGACGAACCGGTTTCTGTCGATGAAGAGGTCGGTGCGGATTACATCGATGCGTTGACCGGTTTAGCAGAACCAACTCAAAGTTTGATGTTTTCATCGTCCAGCACAATCCTCACCAAACCGGACCCAAACATGCACCCAATGGGCCAGGCCATAGGTGTATTCTTGCTGTTCATCTGTCTACTTGGATTCCTTAACGGTGCGGACTATGCCTCTCCAAACTCGGGTCTTGTTCGGCCGGATGAGTTTGTATACCGCCTCTCACTTACCGCTCCAGAAGAAACGGCTACATTCCGCGGTGTTGTTTACGATGATGAGGGCCAAACCCTCGAAAACGCTACACTGTACATCTCTTGGGACGATAATGGAATCTGGAATTCGTCCGAAATGCAAACCGATTCCAATGGATATTTCAATTTTGAACGTCTTGACCCTGGGCTTGCTAGGGTCGATATCCTTGTTGAACGAGACGGTTTCCGCGACGTGTACTCCAATCGCGTTCTCTTCTCGCCACCTGCGATGATTGAACCGATCGGATTTACGACCATTGATTTTACAATTCCTTCTCAAGAGAAATTCGCTCAAGAACCGTGTTCAAACGGTGCTGAAGAATGTGAAATCCGATACATTGACTTGACCGATGGGCAAATGGACCATCCGCTGATGGACCCTGGTGCAGCAAGCATCTATGTCACCATTGGATTTGCTTTCATGGGGTTGGCCCTCATTGGAACTGGATTTACCGTATGGGCCATGAAGTCCGGTTCAATAGCCGTGCTCCGGACTGCCGCTGGCATCTCGTTCTTCGGCATGGGGCATTATTACGCAGCATGCTGTTTTGGAATTGTAGCTTTCATATTGACCTTTGCCGTCCCCAAACGGTATGTGCCGATGAGTGAAGATTTCCGCTGAACTCGTCGATTTTGATGCATGTGCCCCGTCCAACTTAAGTTGGCTTAGTACAGCAGACCAACATGGACCTGTTCTCTTCTGCATGGATGACAAGGTCTCTTGGCGAAGCAGTATCAGCACTTTACTTGGAAGAAGGGGCCGGCCTTTTTGCCGGAGGTTGGGACGGATGTGTCAAATCTTGGGATGCAGAAGGCGGTCTTCTCTGGACTGCAAAACTACCAGACCGAGTAACTGTACTTCACCGGCAAGGTGACGCTTTATTTGCAACGGCAGGACTCGATGTTGCCTGTATCGATGCGCTTGATGGAACTGTTCGATGGAGCCATTCGCTTGAAGGGAGTGCTGACTCCATTACGGTGTTCAACGACTCGCTCTATGCCGTATCGTCAGTATACGATATTGAACACAACGATTTTTTGGAATCGGCGGTATGGAGTTTCTCCTTTGATGGCACACTTCGCTGGATACATCGTATGGATGAACGCCCATGGGTAACTTTGGAACATGCTGATGAGGTTTGGTTTGGGCTGGGTAGACCAAAGTGCGGTTTTGCCAATATTCGAGGCGAAGATGAATTCATCCATACCAAAACAAAGGCTGATTCACCAATCACTTGCGGCTCGACCTTCGATTCAGGGATGGTTTTTGGTCACGCCAACGGTTCTGTTTCAGATGAGAGCGGGGCTACTGTAGCAGTCGAAAAGAGCGGTATCGAACACATTGATGCTTTTGATTCGGGCTACATTGCGGCATTAGAGGATGGATCTGTTGTGGCGCGTGTCGATGATGAAAACATTTGGACAACCGATGGCGAACTGGTATCTATCCTTGCTGTTGGATTCGATTTTGAGAAGAAGGCGACCCTATGGTCTGGTCGGTGGTCCGGCTCTGAAGGAACGCTCAACATCCAAAATATCGCTTCTGGCGAGGTGATTGCAAGCGCCCCTTCAAGCCGCTTTGAATCCATCAGCGTCGATACGATGCGTACCGCAATTGGATGTGAAGACGGTAGCATCCATGTTTGGGAAAAAGACATGTTTGAACGTCGAATGAAGGCGGACAAGAAAGCCGCGCCTAAGAACGAACGTAAGTCTGCACTGCAAGATAAGTTACGAGCATTACGTGATCGGTGATCACGGGTTCGAATCCCAGACACTCGATGGCGAGCCTTCGAGGCTTACGGGAGTGTCGGCTACGCTTCTTGAATCGATACCGGCTCCAACAGTGTATTGTGGCTGTTGAACAGGCATTTGCCCCATCTGCTGTGGCATGCCTTGTTGTGGCATTTGCCCCATTTGTTGCATACCTTGCTGCGGCACATAACCCACCATGGGTGTCGGTTTACCACCGGTCAATAGGCCGACCAAAAGCAGGATTCCTCCAAGGCCGCAGCAACATGTTCCAGCAGCGCCTATGCCAAGACCACCAAGAATACCTAAAGCACTTTCACCAAAGGCAATATTGTACGAGTCGCTGTCAAAAATGTACAGTTGGGTCTCGCTGGTAATGGTATATTTTTGGCCAACCTCACAGTCATAACCGGTTTCTTTGTCGACCGTTGCACAAACATAACCAAAGATAATTTTGTTATCCCAAATATCCGGGTCGTAATCCTTATCAGAAAATTCAAACTCATCCTCAGAATACAAACACGTCAGAACGCTTGAAGCATCGGTGACATCGTCACCTCGAACTTCGGCCACATTAAAGTTGATATTTTCACAGTCATCGGTGTAGCCGTTGCCATCATCATCTTTGTATTCGCCCTCCATCATGACATACCACCCTGAAGAGCCCTGTCCATCTTCGTCGACAAGGGTGTAAGTGAACGATGTTCCTGGGCCTTCCATATAGTCCATGTAACTGACCGAGGAGATATCTTCAATGCCCTCCGCCGACTCAGACCATGCCATTCCAAAGGAAGCCAAAGCAAGGAGGATACATACTACTCCAGCGATTAACAAAGACTTGTTTGCCATGCTAAAGCGTACCAATAGTTGTATTTAACAGAATGGGGATGGTTTTTCGATACCTTTATGATATCATTACGATAGCCCCGTCAGTGAGTACCATGCAAGCCATGCCCCCCGCACAAACGATTACCCAACCTACAGATGAAATAATGTTCAAGGATTTAGAAAAAACCACGATCAACGGGTTTGTTGGTATTGCCATCCACATCTTAGCAGTCCCCTTCGTGTTTTTACTGTGTTTTATTTCCTACGGATTGGGTCCTTTGGTTGCGCTTGGCATCCTGCTCCAAATCGCACTGGGCATACTCTGGTTCTTACAGTGGAACAGTTACCTCATCATCAATCCAAACGAGGCACAAGCCCTCCAATTCTTTGGGAAGTATGCTGGAACGGTACAAAAGGAAGGCTTTCACTTCCTCGTCAATCCGCTGTATCAAAAGCAGAAAATTTCATTTCGAATCAGGAACTTTGAATCTGCGAAACTCAAGGTGAACGATGTCAACGCAAATCCAATCGAAATTGCTGCAGTTGTTGTTTGGAAAGTGGTTGATGCAGCAGAAGCCCTGTTCGAAGTTGACAACTACCACGGATACGTCCAAATCCAAAGTGAAGCGGCACTGCGCGCAATGGCCACAAAGTATCCGTATGATATCATAGAAGACAAAGACATTGGAGGCGTTGCACTGTCAAGCCACCAAGAAGTCATTGCTCAAGAATTGCAACTTTCAGTCGAAGCTCGTTTGAAGCGAGCTGGAATTGAAGTTCTTGAAGCCCGTATTAGTCACCTGGCTTACTCTCAGGAAATCGCTCAAGCCATGCTTCGCCGCCAACAAGCGAGTGCCGTTGTTGCTGCACGAAGCGAGATTGTCAAAGGTGCGGTTGGAATGGTCGAATTAGCTCTTGAACAGCTCAGCGCCAAAGGCATTATTGATTTGGATGAAGACAAGAAAGCGACAATGGTTAGCAATCTTTTGGTTGTCCTCTGTTCAGAAACCGATACAACACCGGTCGTAAACACCGGAACGCTCTACCAGTGAAGTGAAGATATGGAACGGGATGAGATCATCGGTCTTGTCGTACCAATCATGGTTTCCTTCTTGTTGTTTGGATATGTGGCCTATTGCTGGTTCAATCAGAAAGTCCACGTGCGTGGTAAAGGTTGGAAATCGAAAGACGAAGCACCCAAGTCGTTCTACTTCACGATCATTCTTTTGCTCCTTATCGGGCTTGGACAACTTTTCAGCACAGTGTATTTTAGATTCTTGATGTGAAAGGAGGAGAGGCTATGACTGAAGTAGATGAAAACACCTCGGACGATGGTACACCTCGTAAGAGGCCGACATCGGAAAAGAAGAAGATTTTGCTTCGACTTGATCCTGCGTTGCACGAGCAATTACGCCTCTGGGCCGAGCGGGATTTCCGCTCCCTCAATGCCCAAATCGAATTCTTGTTGAAAAAATCATTATCAAAACCAAAGGACTGACTTGTATGCAGGACGAAAGGAGTTTTTTTTCAAAGTGGTTTGGATTCAGCGGTTGGCGCATCATGTCTGCAAAAACCCAAATTTTCACACAAATCCTGTACCGCATCATCTTCTTGTTCGGTCTTGCACTGCTCATCATAGGATACGGCTACATCACCGATTCAGAACCGGGCGGTTTGCCGTTAATCTCCATGATTGTCGTTTGGTATCTTGTCTTCCAAGCGATGATAAATTTCATCTTTGTTGAAGGCTCAAGATAGGCTTCACTCTTGTGAACGGGGGCCCGTCATCTGTTCAGGACGAACCCATGCATCGAATTCTTCATTGGTCACATAGCCAAGTTCGAGCGCTGATTCACGTAGTGTTGTTCCGTCTTCGTGCGCTTTTTTAGCGATCTTAGCAGCCTTATCATAGCCAATGTGATTGTTCAGTGCCGTCACCAACATCAGAGAGTTCTCGAGATGTGCAGCAATGTTTTCCTTGACCGGTTCAAGACCTTCAACACACTTTGTTCGGAAAGCTATGCATGAATCAGTAAGTAATCGAATGGAGTGCAGAAGGTTGTGAATCATCATTGGTTTGAAGACATTCAATTCGAAGTTACCCTGGCTGCCGCCAACGGTAATGGCGGTGTTGTTGCCCATGACTTGGCAGCAGACCATCGTCATGGCCTCCGCTTGAGTCGGGTTGACTTTCCCGGGCATAATCGAAGAGCCGGGTTCATTTGCTGGAAGGGCCAATTCGCCAATGCCGCAACGAGGGCCGGACCCAAGCCAGCGGATATCGTTCGCAATTTTCATCAGGGATACTGCAAGGGTGTTGAGTGCGCCGGATGCTGCAACGATGGCGTCATGAGCGGCCAATTGCGCAAACTTGTTTTCAGCAGTGCAGAAGGTGAGTCCGGTAATATTAGCAATCTCATCTGCGACCATCTGCGCAAACAATGGATGAGTGTTGAGTCCAGTTCCAACAGCAGTCCCGCCCAATGCTAATTCAAATAAATCATCCAGAGCAAAGTCAATACGGCGCAGGTCAGCATCGAGTTGAGCAACCCATCCGGATGCTTCTTGGCCAAGAGTGAGGGGGACGGCATCCATGAGGTGTGTTCGACCTATCTTGACGATGTCGTTCCAAGCGTCGGCTTTCGTTGCCAACGCATCTCGTAAAGCACGAACGCTGGGGAGAAGTTTGTGCGTTATTGCTTCTGCTGCAGCAATGTGCATTGCAGTAGGGAAAGTGTCGTTTGAGGATTGGGCTCGATTGACGTGGTCGTTTGGATGTACTGGGCTTTTCGAACCAAGAACGCCGCCTGCAAGCTCAATGGCACGGTTGGCAATCACTTCATTTGTATTCATATTCGATTGAGTGCCGCTTCCAGTTTGCCATACACGCAACGGAAAATGTTCATCCAGGCAATTATCGAGGACTTCCTGTGATGCTGCAATGATCAAATCTCCAACTTCCGGGTCGAGTTGTTTGAGTGCTACGTTCGTTTTTGCTGCGGCCTGCTTCAAAACTCCAAACGCTCGAATAACACCGCTCGGCATCGTATCCTCTCCGATATCAAAATTGATCAAAGACCGGGCCGTCTGGCAACCGTAGTATTTGTCGGCTGGAACTTCAAGTTCGCCCATCGTGTCGGCTTCAATACGGACATCGGTCATGAACAACCCTTGGGGCTGAACTTCTTCACAGTTCGCACAGATAACCCGGTTCAATGCTGATTTGGAACAGGCGTGGCATGTCAAGCCCAATAGGCCTCTTGGATACAGGTAAGGCAGCATTTATGCGTCACGGGTCATAAAAGACCCAGTTTGCATAAAAGGTGTTATGATGGCTGTTCGCAACTGTAAAGACGGTTACTGAAGGCTTACGCGAATGATTTTTTGTGGGGTTCGGGGTCGATCACCAGGTAATTTGTCGCAACGCTCAATGGCCTTCACAACATCCATGCCTTCGACAACTTCGCCGAAAACGGCGTGATTACCGTTCAACCAAGGTGTTGGTACAGTCGTAAGGAAGAATTGCGAACCGCCCGTATTGCGTCCTGCATTGGCCATCGAGAAAATTCCTGGCTTGTCGTGCTTGAGTCGTAAAGCAGATGCTTCGCAGGGGATTTTCCAACCTGGTCCGCCTGTTCCTGCATTACGGGCCATTGGGTCTGCTGAGTGCGGGCATCCGCCTTGAATCATGAAGTCCTCGATAACACGGTGAAAGTGAAGACCGTCGTAATGTCCACTTTCAACCAAGCGAACGAAGTTGGCTACGGTGTCTGGTGCTTCTTCGTTGTACAACTGAATTGTAATGTTCCCTGCGCTGGTCTCCATGAGTGCTTGCATGGCACTCCCACGGAGAGGAAGGTCAAGAGCATTCGCATTCCCCACTAAGGCGGAAGTTATGTCAGGCTTAGTTCTTCAACCAAGGTCGGAAGTGCTGGTCTGCGTATGCTCGGGCGTAATCTGCTGGGTATCCTGAAGCAATGAGTTGCTGTTCGTAAGCAAGTTGTTCCGCCGTTATTGTCGGATCTGCTTGCAGTGGGACGTTTCCGACGTTGGCGAACGCTGCTTGCTGTTGTTCAAACATCTTATCTTCTTTTGGAGAGCTGCGGCGGCGAGTAAACGCAAGGACTGCAAGAACCAAAATCAAGAGTGCTGCACCTACCAATCCAAGCGTCAATGGATCCATTCCAAGTACGGTGGAATCAGATTGTGTGTCATCGGTATCGACAGTTCCATCGTCTGTGCTGCTGGAGTTGCTGTTATCATCGTCCACCGTTTGGTTGGTATTTGTCGAGGTGTTGTCAACTGGGTCGATAGGTTCTCCAACATTGCTGTTGTCATCAACCTCACATCCATCCTCGCCTACAATTGTACCGGCAGGGGTTGAAGGGCAATCGTCAATTGAATCGTCAACGCCATCGTTGTCTGCATCCGTTCCGGTTGACTCTGGAGGGCATCCTGCGCCACCAACTCCATTGGCCACACCTGCAACTTCTGGACAGGCATCGCCATCAATTCCACTGGTATTGTCACCGTATGAGTCTCCGTCTGAATCCAAGGCTTGACTGGAATCAAACGGCCATAGGTCGTTCAGGTTTGAGACGCCGTCGCCGTCCAAGTCGGCACAGCCGACACGGTCAATGGTTGAGTCTCCATACGTTGTGGGGCAATCGTCGATGATTCCATCTCCTGTATCGGTCGTATTGAAGCCATCGCGGTCAACATCGTTGGCCCACAATTCTTGTTCATTTTGAATGAAGAAGGAATCGCCAAGGAATTCATTGTTCGTTTCATTCGACTCAAACAAGGAATCGTCAACATCGATGGTTAGGCGGCATGAGTATGTCCCACTTGCCTGTTCGTCGTTTGTTGTGTAGTACACGAGTTTGGAGCCAAAGGTGGTATTGTAAACACCATTGACGACAATCGTTTCTTCTGCGATGAGATCGATTTTAGTTCCGGTTTCATCGAGTAAATCGAGGTGCACGAGAATGGAAGTCGATTCTGCATCACCTCGAAGACTCACCAGTTCCCACGTGATTTGGACTTCAGAGCCCGATGTGTGGTTTGTCGGACACACAAGAGATGAGACCGCAATATCTGCAGGAGCCGGATCAAGAGGAGTGACTGTAAGATTGTAGAATCCCGCACTGCCACCGGAGCGAACTGTGAGTATCAAATCTGTTGATTTACCTTCATAATCAGTGCCGTACGAATTGAACAAGAGACCAAACGAAGTGTTATCGACTTCAGCAATGAAGTTTCCATTGGTATCTTCCAAAGTGGCAGTCATGGCAGTTACTGTGTCCGCATCAAATTCAATTTCGAAGTTCTTTCCATCGTTAACGGTGAATGCAAAAACGTCCAATTCATCGACGCCACTGAAACATCCTTGCCCAGATACAGTTGGATTTTGACCGATGTTAATCCCTGAGCCGGCTGGAGCGTCTTGGCCAAGCCCGACATCATCGGGCTGGCCGCAGTTGAAATTGTTCGGATCCACGCCTTCAGTCTCGATAACGAGTGTGTAAACGCCAAGGCTCAACCAGCTTTGTACGCTGAGGTAGAATGTTCCGCCCGTGCCGGCGTAGGAGGTGGTGCTGGAAGTGGATACGAATTCGTCGTTTGATGCCGAAAGGTAGCTGCTGTCAATGGCATTGCCGGCGTTATTTCGAAGGACCAGGTCCGCATCTTGATCTGCAGAATTGATCAGTGTTGCCGTCACATTGAGGCCGGGCGATACTTCAATCTCGTACCAATCATCATCATCAACATCCTTGTGAATGCACCCGGTAAGCGTCATTGATACGTCCAATCCAAGCACGATTGCGGTTGACTCGTCCTCGCCAGCATCGCCGCCTGAGGCAGCGTCATCCTGTGATGCACAGGATACTTCTTTGGTATCGATGAGAATTTCATCTGGAGTTAAAACCATGTTATCGTCTTCGATTTTCTCGTCGATCTGTTCATCAGAGTCGACCATGACGATGATTGAATAATTGCCACCAGTGGTACTTGCAGGCACGGTCACCGATAGCTGATACATGTCTGAAACATTTACATCGATAGACGGGAGAGTTAAGTTGCCCAACTCTACATCATGGTCTGCAAGACCAATATCAACTGAAAGCCAAGCCGTGAGTATCGAGGCAGGGGCTGGAATCGTTCCAGAGTTGAGAACTTCCACATCGATGTCGATGGTATCGCCTGCGCTGGCCTGAAGGGGTGAAGAAGAATTTTCAATAACAAGATTGGCTTTCGGTGTCGAATAATTCGTCCAAACCTCCAAAGTCCAGTTGACTCCCGTACCTGACCGTGATAAATTGATGTAATACGTTCCGCCGATACCGTCGAAGGCCCCTTCCGAAGAAGTGACGGTCGCATCGCCGCCGAAAAACGCAGTCGAAGAGTCGACTTCCGCTGAATTACTGTCGGTCAAATCAAGAGAAACGACGACGGATTCCTCTAAACTCAGCGTCACGTCAATCGTGTGGTTTGCTGGCACATCAAAGGAGAACACATCGTTGGCTTCAACACCGTCAATACAACCGGTATAGGTGGCGGTAACGTTGGTACCGAGTGGTGCAGTAACATTGGCTTCCTCCGAAGGCGCGTCTCCTCCAAGTCCGGCGTCATCTTTGCCGTTCGGGTGGAGGTCGTCGCATGAATCTCCCACTAACATCACTCCCGAAGACCAAAGGAAATTGTTTGATTCGTTCTGCTCAGTGAGGTTATCATAACCATCAGCAAACAGAAGCCAATAGTATGTGCCGTTGGAAAGGCCTGTCGGGAGAAGTACTTGCGCTGTAGTGGTGCGGCTGGTGTTCTCTGCAAGAGCCGCCTCCGGTTCTGATGCGTCAATGAGTTCGTCTCCAAAGTCGTAGGTTTGGTCTGTAGACAAGACAAATTGAACCTCGAAGGCGTCTGAGGTGGTATTGTAGATGTTCTCGACAACATATTCCACACTCACCGTAGAACCTGCTTGTCCCGATGCAGGTTCGGTGACTGAGCTGATGGTTAGATCCGGTCGCGGGGGCGTATTGTTTGTCCATGTACGCAAGGAGTATTGTCCGTCACCACTGTAAACAAACACTTCAACGTAAAATGTACTTGAGACGCCGGAAAGGGATGTTGACTGGGTCGTCACCTTTTCGAGGGATGTAACGGATTCAGAACTGTCAAGGTATGTTCCGGATGAGTCGATGAGATAGAGGTCGAAGTCTGCTCCGCTCGGGACGACCAGTTCAATGTCAACATCCTTGCCTGCAGTTGTTGTAATTTCATACCAATCTTCGGTATCGGTTGAGTCGACACAGCCTTGATTGCCGGTTTGGCCGCTGTTCGGATCGTTTCCAAGACTGCGTGAAGTTGCAGAATTGTTTCCAGCATCACCAGGTATGCCCGCATCAGTCTGGGTAACGCATGCTGCGCGGCCACCGGTACTGGACTTCTGAGTAGAATCTTTGTACAAAAGTTCCGTTAACGGTAGGTCTCGAGAAATGGAGACGGAATAGTCGTCACTGGGTGAGGAAGTGATGATATCGTTCTCTTCACCGGCGGAGACAAGGGGCATCATTGTCGAGAGTACAAACAATGCAACAAGGGAAAGTGCCATTCTGCGGTCGTTCTGCATAGAAATTGCTAAGATTACTCCGTTATCAAACCTCGGCTTAGATGCCAATGGAGCGAAAAAAGAAAACCAACACGAATTTCAAGCGAAAGCACGTTCGATTTCGATAGCGAGGTTGTCGAAACGCCCTTGCAGTTCATCCATGGCTCCGTTGAATGCTTGCTCAGGGGTAAGACTTCCATCGGTCTCGTAAGAGAAGATGTATGCGCCTTCGACTGGTTCGAGGGTGATTGCATCATCAAAGTCGCCGTCTCTGTTGGTTCCAGGGCCGACTTGGTGGAGGGCTTTTTCGAGGTCCATGAGGTGGTTAATATCGGTCATTGTCTTGTCTTTTCCGAAAAGTTTGGCATCGATTGGCTTTCCGTCGGAAGTTTTCAGATCAAGGTCAAACAAAACATTCGCTTTCTTTGGCTTGTTGAGTTTAGCGATGTGGTGTTGTCGGAAACCGACTGCAGCAACAGGAGACCACTTTGCGTGATCTCGGCCACGGCCAAGCGTAGCGAAAGCGTACAATTCGAGGAATTGACCCTTTGAAAGAATGGTAAGAGGGATTCGCTTGTGTTCTTCACGGATATCGAACATTTGGTCAGAAATGTTGGTGAGGTCACCGGCATAGACTGTACGGTATTCTTCATCGGAATCCTCTGATGGCCCATCCTTTCGAATGTGGTAAAGTACTT
The DNA here is from genome assembly GCA_002506275.1 of Euryarchaeota archaeon UBA259. Classification (GTDB taxonomy): domain Archaea; phylum Thermoplasmatota; class Poseidoniia; order Poseidoniales; family Poseidoniaceae; genus MGIIa-L1. The sequence continues at coordinate 15,777 of DAXG01000004.1, forward strand.
GACAGGTCAAACAGCCCTTGGATTCTTCTGCAAGGTCTTTGCAGTTTGGACAATCTTCCGGGAATGTGATTCCTTCGTCTGGAAATGTCGGGACTGGGATCATTGCCAAACGGTGGGCGATTGTTTCATCTGGAAGAACGTTGACGGATTCGAAAACTTCTCCTTTGTTGTCTTGGTTTACACCTTGGGTGAAGTTCACTTTGTCAATTGCTAGTTTTGGCACATCTGCAATGAGTGCACGCCGAACAGCGTTCACTTGTGCAGCATCTGTGTCAGTCAAAAGAATTCGAATTTCATTGCCACGCGGCCATCCATCAACGATTTGTACATCCATTTTTTCCACCTCAAAAATCAAACACGGCGGCCACGTCGGCCACCCTTCTTTTTGGTACCGTCGTGAGCGATTGGCGTCACGTCTTCAATACGAGTGATTGTCATTCCAGCACGAGTTAGTGCTCGGATTGCTGCTTGTGCGCCTGGACCGGTGTTGTTTGAAAGGTTACCACCTGGTGCTCGGTACTTGATAATGAGTTGAGTGAATTCCTTGTCTTTGAGGTCGTCAGCCATCTTTTCAGCAGCTCGTGTTGCAGCGAATTGTCCGCCGCTGTCTTTCGAAGACTTGACCACTTGACCGCCGGAGCAGGTCGTAATGGTTTCAGCACCGGTTAAATCGGTAGCTGTCATCAAGATGTTGTTGTAAGAACTGAAAATATTTACAATTGCTCGTCGACTCATCACTGGTCACCTCCGACATTGTCTGCGGAAGGTGCTTCAGCAGCAGCATCCTTGACTTCAGTAGCGAACTCTGTGGTTGCTTCTGGGTCGACTTCTTCTTCTTCAACACCGTATTCAGCAGAAGATGCACGTCCGTCGATTGCCTTTCGGATTGGGTGCTCGGAATTGTTGGCCCAAGGGCAAGAAGGGTGCCATGTGAGGCTTTCTTCTTCATCACGGGAAATTTGGTACGAAGGGATGGTTACTTTTTGGTCGCCGATGACAATCTTGCCGTGGGTGACGAATTGGCGTGCTTGCTTCATCGAGATTGCAAGTCCCTTGTAGTAGACTTGAGCTTGCAATCGGCGGTTGAGGATGTCTTCAGTGCTCAACAATAGAATATCGTCAAGGCTTGCGTCGGAGGAAATCAGTCCTTTGTTGTGAAGAGAACGAAGAAGGTCTTCCATCTCTCTCTTACCGTGGGCTTCACTGGTATCAACCATACCGATCAAACGCATAGCTTGGCGTCGATGTCGTCGGAGTTGGGACTTAGCCTTCCAGATTTCACGCATGTTCTTCAAGCCATGATTGGCTTGGATAGCGTGTTCTTCTTCGATACGGGCAGCCTTCCACGGGTGAGAAGGTGTGTCAAATTTAGGTCGTGCAAACTTTGGTTCTCCCATTCATCATCCCTCCAATCACTTCTTTCGGCTCACACCAAGGGTGAGTCCGCCACGGCCATTTGAGCGACCGCGTTGTCCACGTACTTTGTTTCCGCTTGCGTGGCGAACACCACGGTAGCACTTCATTGTACGAAGCCGGTTAATATCGTCTTCAAGAGTAAGGGAGACTTGTTGTCCTGTCAGATGAAGCTCATCTCCGGTCTCAAGGTCTCGTTGGCGGTTCAGCATCCAGAGTGGGACTGTTTCTGCATAACCTTCGATAGCAACACGGAGGCTTTCCTGTTCTTCCGCCGAGAGGTGGCCGGCGAGTGAAGCAGGGTCGAATCCAGTGTTCTTACAGATTTGAATTGCGGTTCGTGGACCAACGCCCCGAACAGCCGTTAAAGCGGTTGCAAGGGTCTTCTGTCCGTCCATATCCGTATCTGCCATTCGCAGGATATACGAGAAATCGTCTCCCAATTCTTCTTCCTTAGGTCGTGCCATTGTGTTTCACCTCTCCTTAACACGCAGTGTCAAGCAGGTTCCCGACCAACCTCCCCTATATCAAGACCGCGATACTTCTTCGCGATACTGAGGAGCGAAAACATCGGCATGTAAACGGGAAAAAGCCGTTGAAACGGGGTGCGAAAAGGCGGTGATTATTCCGTGATGCAAACCAAGAGCATGTCGTCGCCAGGTTGTTGGGCCAAGAAAGCGTTTCTCCGGCCGTGTCTTCTCGAAAGTTGACGGTCGATTGCCCCTTGGACTTTGGGTTGAATCTCTGGAGAGAGTGGGACGCGAACGGTCATTTTCCCGATATCGTGTTCCAAGAACAGTTCGACCAATTGGTCCACTGTTTCGATACGTAGTTCCATCCGAGCAAGAGCAACGACTCGACCGGTTGCTTGAACGAGCATCCTGTCCATTGGGTTGTCAAGACGCAGTGGATGGGCGTGGTGGATTTGTGGTCGGCGGCCTTCGACAACACCCCAAGTGAATACTTCTGATTTCGACACTGAAGCAAGCCATGTTTCCGCTAATCCGCTTTCAACCAGTGCTGCATCCAAAATGCTGACGCGTTCACCGCGACGCGGTGGTTGGCGGGTCGACTTTGGCAAACCGTCGCCTGCCCCAAGTTGCCGCCCGCCAGAAACGACGTGTGCGTCTTCCGCAATCGATGGAGGTATACGCACAAAGCGGCGGGCAATGCCCTTAGTTGCTGCATCGCCAAGCCACAAGGCCAGACGGTCCACGCGACCTCTGCCGCGTGAAGTCCAAACCCATGTTCGAGCGATGTCTTTCCATACCGCATCAACCAGAGACTCGACTTCAAGCCGTTGTTCGTGGGTCAATCGAGGAGATAAATCCAATATCATTGCTGGCCCATGAAGGCCTTCTGACAGATACGGTGCCCAGCCGTTGAACACTTCATCAAGCCGCGGTGCCATTTCTTCAAGGCCATGCGTTCTACTGTTGCGAGGACGTGCTGGGTCGAGGTGGAGCAGTGCAATATTGGGGAAGGTATCCAAAGAAAAGTGGTCAGCGAGAGCGGCGCAGACAACTGCTCCGTCGCGTCCGTCGCTCGCAAAAATTCTGGTTTGCTGCATCCGTTCGGCATCTGTTTCATTCCGATAGGTGGCAATCGATTGGAGATTGACGGCACTTGCTTGAGCACGTAATGGATCCAACTCGACACCAATCCCTGGTCGTTGTAAAATCGCCATGTGTGCGCCCAATTGAATCCCACTTCCGCAAGCGCAGTCGAGGATGTATCCTTCTGGGAGATTCAGTTCTGTCAGTAATTTCGAACGGGTTAAGGCAACTTGCCAAGGGGTTGCGAGGGGTTTGCCTTCACTGGCGTGATAAAAAACCAATTTGCGTCCAGCAGTTGAGTCGGGGGCAAACTCGGACAAGCCTTTCGTGCTGGTCGTGGCGGGATTGAAGATTTCAACCATACATTCGCCTCATTGCCCGGCAACATCAGTACGGGTCATGATGCTCTCAAAATGAATATTCGCAGCTGCAAACGCTTCTTTCGCCCCTTCTTCTCGGTCAACAATGCTGATTACGGCAACAACCTTGCATGTCGTATCGTTTTGGATGCGCTCAACTGCTTTGATAGCCGAGCCCCCGGTTGTCGTGACGTCTTCGACGATGACAATATCTCCCCCGTTACCAAGAGAAGAACCTTCGATGCCAGGCGGATTGTTGGTCTTACGACCGCCTCGCCCTTTTGCTTCCTTTCGCACCATAAACCCGAGTCGGGGGGAGGTGGCCTGAGAAGTAGCCACGGCAATGGCCGTAAGGGGTACTGCTCCAAGTTCGAGGCCACCGACAAAATCAGCTTTCATAGCATCCATCCGAAGGTTGAATAATTGGCCAAGCAAGTGTGTAGATTCCGGGTGCATCATGACGGGTTTTGTATCAAAAAACCATCGCGATTGACGGCCGCTGGCAAGGGTGAATGCGTCATCAGAACCTCCGTCGATGAAAGCGAATTCGCGCACCAATTCAACGAGGCGGGGCCAACTCGGGTGTTCGCGGACACTGCTATGAACGGACATTGTTCCATGGTCGTGCCTCGCATCAATGAACTTTGTCTCCCGTATCGCTGTAGGACTTCATGCAAATCGAGCGCGGCACTGATAAACGGTCGCCTCTAAGACATCAAGGAGTCACATGTCTGCATCGAGTGGTACGGGTCAAAAAAGGGGACACAACCCCCTCATTGGCTTAGATATCGAACGATTGGAAGCGGAAATGGAGCGGTACCATCATTGGCTTGATGAGCATGCAGATGAAGCATACATCGTAGCAGAACAAGCCCGTAAGCTTGGCTTTGATCACAAGGAATTCGTGGAAATTCCACGGGCCGCTGACTTGGCTGGGCGAACTGAAAAACTGCTGATTGAATACCTCGAAGGGTACGAGGTTGCTGATGATATTCGAAAACTCTTGGCTGAACACGATCGAGAAACGACCTCCATCATGATGGCCCAGAGCGTGGCAAGAGGTTTTCGAGAACAAGGATACGACCTCATCACGGCAATCGATGTTGGGCTTCGCGTTGGCCTTGCAGTGTTGACAGAAGCCGTTTTGGTCGCTCCTCTCGAAGGGATCAGTGAAGTTCGACTTTTGAACAACGTCGATGGTTCACAATTTGTCTCTGTCCACTTTGCAGGACCAATTCGTGCCGCAGGCGGTACTGCTCAGGCACTGGCCGTTCTCATTGCAGATATGATTCGACGAGAATTGAATATCGGGCACTATCAACCAACAGACCCAGAAGTCGAGCGAGTGAAGGAAGAATTTGGTTTGTACCGTGGAAACCTGCAATACCGTCCTTCCCCGGCAGAAATTGAGGAAATCGTTCGAGCATGTCCCATCATGATCAACGGCGAGTCCACCGAACGAATCGAATGTGCAGGATATGGGCGTGTGCGTAACATCGACGAGGCACGGATTCGAGGCGGTGTGCTGCTGGTTATTGGCGAAGGTATGTGTCTGAAAGCACCGAAGATTCAGAAACACACCGAGCGATTAAAAGTCCCTGGATGGGATTTCATTTCCAAATTTGCATCGAAAGGGAAATCGGACGAATACAAGGGCGATGGCCCACAATTCAAATCCCGCAAAGTGCCCACCATTTCGAAATTCATGCGCGACATTATCGCTGGACGGCCGGTCTTTGGTGCACCGCTCCAACCCGGTGGATTTCGCCTAAGGTATGGTCGAGCACGCCCCTCAGGTTTGGCAGCGGCCTCCACAAATACTGCTTCAATGCTAGCCATGGATGATTTCATCACCATTGGAACTCAAATGAAAATCGAACGGCCTGGGAAAGCATGCGCAATCACTCCTTCAGACGACACCGACGGGCCGTGGGTTGTACTCGCTGACGGCCGATTCTTACGTTTGGACGATGCGAAAAGCTACACGGCAATCAGTTCCAAAGTCCGCTCGGTTTGGGACAACGGCGAGTTGGTTATTGGTTATGGGGAATTTATGGAGAACAACAAGAAATTGGTACCTGCAGGTTATACCAACGATTGGTGGGCGAGTGACTTGATTGAGGAGTTGAACTCATCCGAATCACTCGACGATTTCTCCGAATTGGCCGGTATAATGCGAAGTCAATTTCCTGCAGGTATACCTGGCATCCACCCTGAAGACGCAGAAGACCCCCATTCTCAGTTCCATATACGCAGAAAATGGCACGTGTTCTTAGCCGCTTGCTCGCTGGACTGGAACCAAGTTAAAGGCGTGTCAAAACGTTTCAAAACAGCCATTCCAAACCCTCACAACCCGTGGTTCCTCGACCTTCCTATCGAATGGGTACCAGCAGTATTGGACCTGTTAGAAGAGGCGGAAATTGAAGCGTTGGGCACTTCACATTCGGACGTTATTGCTCCAGAGGAAAACCTCACTGCGTATCCAGTAAACGAACAGAGGCAGTTACGTATTCGGGGCGGTGTGCAAAATTGGTCCGCCAAATCCATGGAAATTTTGCGGCCTGAATCCTTTGAACACTTGGATGACTATGAGATTCCGGGGCCGAAAGTCGCCCCACTGGAATCTATTTTCAACCAGGAAATACCTGAAATTTGGGCATATATTCAGCACGGTCTAGCCAAAGCCGCCGCTATGATTCTCGGACTTCGTCACCACCACGATGGGGATGACCTGGTCATTACCGCGGGCTGGCCAGCTGTGCTGGAAGGATTTGGATTCAGTGATGAGGGGAAGAAGCCGCTCCGAATCGTGGATGCTAAATCAAGATTTGAACAACGGATTGAGCAACTGAAAGATTGTCATGAAACCTTGACTGAAGAGCGAAAAAGACTTTCAGAACTTCGACAGGCTCGTGCGACTGTACGTATTGCTGCCGAAACGGACGCAAGACAACGAGGCTTGGGGATTACAGAAACCGATGAGGTTGGCCGGCAAGCCGCTTCGAAGGTCGAAGACCCCGGTCCAGCGGACCCGAAGAAATATCTTGCTGCACAAATCCATGAGGACGACCATGCCGTTGATGGAATCATGTTGCAAGTTCGAAAGATTTCGGACCTTCGATGGGTTCACGCCGCACCTGTTCGCATCGGATGCCGCATGGGTCGCCCTGAGAAAGCGGCCCCTCGTATCATGAATCCAATGACGCACGCTCTTTTCCCAATCGACTTGAACGGTGGTAATCAGCGCCTCTTGGCTAACGCTGCAGAGAAACAGAGCATACGTGTACAAATGGGTCGCCGGACGTGCAAAAAGTGTGGAAAAGAATCTCCATTCATCCTTTGCCACCATCGTTTAGTTGATGCCGATGGCATGGAACGCGTCGGGGAAACTTGCGGGGGGCGAACCGCAATGCGTGAAAATGAAAACACCAAACGGCGCCGTAGAGGAGAGATTCAAACGGTTCGTCTCGACACGATGATCGAAGATGCACGTATACGACTGGGTATTGACAGAATACCTCGGCAGGTCAAATGCATGAAGAAAATTGCCAGTCGGGATCAAACTCCTGAAGCCATTGAAAAGGGATTGCTGCGCGCAAAATATCAACTCCCCGTGTTTCGTGACGGTACCGTCCGCTTCGACATGAGCGACGTCCCAGTAACACATTTCACCCCCAGAGAAATCGATGTTTCCTGGCAAACGCTTCATTCGCTGGGCTACACGCATGATTCTGAAGGTGAGCCGCTTACAGGAGATGAACAAATGTTGGAAATTTTTCCGCAAGATTTCATCGTCAGCAAAAACGCCGGTGAATTCTTTGTCCGAACCGCTCAATTTATCGATGAGTTACTGGTACGCTATTATGGCCTTGAACCGTACTACAATGTCAACACCCCTGATGACTTGGTTGGTCATCTCATCTGTGCACTTGCGCCGCACACCTCAGGAGGAGTGCTCAGCAGAATCATCGGATGGGCCGATTGTTCTGGTGGCTATGCTCACCCCTTGTTCCATGCAGCTAAACGACGAAACTGTGACGGGGATGAAGATGCAATCATGCTCCTCATGGATGGATTGTTGAACTTCAGTAGAGAAATCCTCCCCGCGAACCGTGGCGGCCTCATGGATGCCCCGCTGGTCTTAACGACGAGACTCAACCCTACTGAAGTGGATAAAGAAGCGTTGAATGTCGACTCGGGATGGTTTTACAGTCGCGACTTTTACGAAACGACGTTGTCCCAGCCGCACCCGAAGGAATGCGCAGAACGGATGGATTTTGTTGAACGTAGGTTGGGCTCTGTTGCTGCTGTTCGGGGCTATGGCTACACGCACGATTGCTACGCATTGGACCAAGGTCCAGCTCTTTCTGCATACAAAACCCTCGACACCATGATTGACAAGATGAACGGGCAACTCGATCTCGGACATCGGTTGCGTGGGGTCGATGTTCGTACCGTGGCATCAAGTGTGGTTCGCTCACACTTCTTACCGGATTTACGTGGCAACCTTAACGCCTATGCTCGCCAGAAAATTCGCTGCCTCAAGTGTGCTCATTCGTATCGGCGTATGCCGGTGGCGGGGAACTGTATTCAGCCAAAGAAGGAGACTGGAAGAGGTTTGTCCAGCGTCGGAGTTGCCAAATCTGAAGGAGGTTTGTGCGGTGGGAATCTTGCACTCACGGTTTCTGAAGGGGCTGTACGCAAGTACATCAAAGTCACAAAGCACGTTATGGCGACATACGGCGTCGATACCTACACCAAACAGAACGTCGAATGGTTGGCCGATAGTGCAGACTCTCTGTTCAATAACGACCGAGCAAAACAACTCTCACTTGCTGATTTTCTGTGAACATTTTCCGTTTTCAAAGACAGCGTAACCGGAATTGGCTTTTTATCAAATGAGGGTCTCAAACTGGCTGAGGGGAAACCAATGGATGAAGCGACGCTGGTGTTGTATGTTATTCTCTACGTGCTCTTGCCGCTATGGGGTCTTGCCAGTATGCTTGACTGGTGGTGCCATAAACAGACATCAATAGAATCCACTTCTGGACTTCGTGAGGCAAATATTCATTGCCTCATGGGGTTCCAAATTGCTATACCATTGGTGCTTTCTCTTGTGTTTGAAGTGAATGTACTCGTTCTGCTCCTGTGCTTAGCTGCACTGGTTGCTCACGAATTCATTGCCCATTACGACGTCCACTATACCACTGATAAACGTGAAATCAGCATTTGGGAGATCCATGCCCACAATTACCTCTCTACACTCCCGTTCTTTTTGTTCCTGTTGATCATCGTTCGAAAGTGGGAAGTTTTCGTTGATATGATCACCTTGGATTGGGGTGGCGGTTTTGGACTTGAGTGGAGAAAAGAGCCGCTTGGGGCGACTGGAAATTACGCCGCAGTATACATGTTCTCAATGGCGATTCTCGTCGTTTTACCATACTTTCAGGAATGGTGGCGTTGCTGGACGTATCAGCGCTCACATAAGCAAGAGGTCATCGAATGAGTGTCTACATCACCAGCACTGGAAGATTCCTTCCTGGGCCAGCCATACCTGTTGATGAAGTGGAAAAGGTTCTTGGGGCCGTCCATGGAAAGCCTTCTTCATTACGCGTTCAGATACAAAAGGCCAACAAGATACAGACACGGCACTATGCTATCGATGAACAACAGCAGACCACCCACAGCAATACGGAGATGGCTGCTAAGGCTGCCGAAGAATGCCTTGACAGAGCTTTTGTTGGGAGAGAAAAAGTCGGCATGCTAGCAGTGGCATCTACGCAAGGCGATTTGCCGGCACCAGGCATGGCAAGTATGGTTCAAGCCGAACTCGATTTACCAGAGATTGAAATCCTGACGACGCACGGAATCTGTTCCTCCTCCATTATGGCATTGAAAGCGGCATGGAACAGTATGCGTCTGGATGAGCATGAAGCGGCCTTGGTGTTGTCAAGTGAATTGGCAAGCCGTCTGCTGAAGAAACAGCGGTATGAAGCAGCAACAACCTCTACTTTTGCTGCAAAACGCATCGATTTCAGTACGGAGTTCCTTCGCTGGATGCTTTCCGACGGTGCTGGTGCATTGTTGCTGCAAAACAAGCCCGCGCCTAAAGGCCTGAGTCTGAGAATTGATTGGATTCGAGGTTTTTCACACGCACACGCACTTCCCACTTGCATGAGCGTCGGGTCCGCTGGACGACCGGAAGATACCCGGACTTGGCAAGACTACGACACGTATGCTGAGGCGGAACAGGATGGGGCGCTGCTCCTTCGTCAAGATGTGCGGCTACTGGATAACTTGATGCGAATGGGCGTCGATGGTTACCTCCGATTGGTCGAGGAAGGTGTGAGTAAACCGGGCGATGTCGACCATTTCCTCTGCCATTATTCCAGCCATCATTTCCGAAATAAAATTCTTGAGATGCTCAACAAGGCCGGCGTTGGAATACCCGAAGAAAAATGGTGGACGAATCTCTACACGCGAGGAAATACCGGGTGTGCGTCACTGTTCATTATGTTGGATGAGTTTTTACGAACCGATGAAATATCGGTCAATGAAGGGGACAGGGTGCTCTGCTTTGTTCCGGAGAGTGGTCGCTTCAACACAACATACCTGCATTTCACAGTGGTGAGTCAATGAACAACGGAAATATTGCAATTGAAGGTGGTTCGAACGGAACCGATGAAGAGAGTATCCCTGAAGGTATCGTCTTGAATGAGCATGCTCAGGTATGCCTCCAGCAGCTGCTTCGTGTATGGCTTGGATTCGAACGAGACCTTTCCAAGGTCCCTCTTCTTCGCCGTATTGACCTTGGAACATACACTGCAGAAGACCACCAAGTCTTTCTCCGTAATATTCGCCAACAAGTCATCGAAGGTTCACGATGGATCACAAGAACGGCGAGCAGCTTTGACCGAAATCACGGTGAAATCCGTTCAACAATCATCAGCCATGCCGTCGATGAACATCGAGATTACGAAATGCTTGAGAAAGACTATGTTGCATCCGGCGGCGTGCTTGAAGATATCCTCGCTATGGAGAAAAACATTGGTTCTGAGGCCCTGCACGGGTTCCTCATGCACCAATCCTCTCAACCAAATCCTATCGATTTGTTAGGAGCAATGTGGATTATTGAAGGCCTGGGCGAAAAAATGGCTACGTCATGGTCCGAGCGGATTCAAGAATTGACTGGCCTGGGAGAAGATTCAACTCGTTTCATGGCCTATCACGGACACAACGACAGCGAACACATGGAGAGGTTCTATGCAACACTTGATAGCGTTTGCGTGAATGATATTGCCACCAAGCGCATTGTGAAAACCGCAAAGGTCGTCGCTCGACTTTATCGATTGCAATTGGAGGAAATGGAACATGACCTCAACTGAAATAACACTTTCACGAAAGGAGCGGAAAGCCCAGCGTCGGCTCGAAAAGGCGCTCCAAAAAAACCACGGACGGATGCCTGCATCTCTTAGCGATGCGTTGAGCGGTGATGACAGCCTTCCACTGGATTCGGCGGCCAAAGAATACTGGTTGAAGGATTTGCAAAATCCATTGCGCGTTGTCGTTCTTCCAACTCTGAAAATTCTCCTAAGCGCTACACTTCACATCACATACTATCTCAAACGACTCTCCCCTATTCAATGGAGGGCGCATCGCTTTTTGCAGTGGCAGATTTGTTTTTTCATGAAACACTTCGTTCGCCCTGAAGCAAATATTTTGATTCTACGTCACTTTCAAACCGAAAGTAATCTCCTGAACTTTGTTATTGATAATTCTGGGAAAGAAGGGGTTGACGCTGTAAACATCTATCCGAAAGAAATTCAAGACCTTATGGTTCAAACATTCGTCCACCACGACCAAGGCATCCTCATGACCATGCGAGACCTTGGAAAAATGGACGGCGAGAATTGGCCAATTGCTGAAAAGGATTTATCTTGGGAAAATTGGAATCCGATTCGTTTGGACTACGCACCAGTAAAAAAGAAGTGGACGCAATTCCTTGATTTTGAAACGGCTCATGAACTGTTCAAGACAACGTTCTGTTTCTGGCTCACCGCCAAAGAATACGAGGCAGCCATCAATTCCTTCCAATTTGACCATTCTGTTGGACTGCGAATGGATGAAATCATCGGTGCAGCGAACTTTGCTGACCTTGCATACAATCGATTCCCTATGATTTTAGTTGGGCCAACCGGATTATCGTACCGCTTCTTGATGCACGGATTCTTTGTTGAACATGCGCATGCTCACCTTGAACGAATGCGTGCGGGAATGGGACTTGAAAACTAGTCAAGCCGTTTTGAGTGGAAATCACTTGCGGTGATGAATGGATACTGCTCCACAGACTTTGCACCAAACTTTAGTTCCGTCTTTGCGAGGTGTTGCTCCAGCAACATCGATTTTTACGCCGCAAACACAGGTAACGGTGTTCTCCATGTTTCACCGGACAAGGTTCGGCTTGATGAACTCAACGCTTAGGCAGGCAGGTTCATCCACACTTCGAAACACATGAAACTCTTTGTCGTTGAAAAGCCTTTGACTTCGGAGAATGCAAATTTTTCAACCGTTCCGCCAAGCGATAAAATGCAGTTCTGAATCTCCAATTCTTTCTCGGAAATGGCCGCTCTGTCAACGATTGCCCATCCTCGAAGAACCGAGGTTTGATTGGTTTTCAACAAGGGGAGCAGTGTCGGAATGTGCTCGATGCTGTGGTGTGGAAGGTTGACCAACAACAAGTCAACTGTTCCAATATTCTTCACCTCTAATGGCCATGCCTTGGCATCGCAGCATGCCACTTCCATCGGCAAGAGTGGTGGGGGCGGGTTGCCATTGCTGTCTTTTCTGCGCCCGGAGAGATGAATCATGTTCAATTCAAGCAACGTGAATGCTTCAGGATTCAAATCACCAACCAAGCAACCGGATACAAGGTCGGCTTCACTCAACAATGCGCCCATGCTCGGGCCAACCCCTGCATACGGGTCGCAGACAACCAGTGGTCGTTCGAGGTGGGCCCGGAGTTTGTTTGCAGACGCAAGTGTTTCGACCCGCTCGTTGGATAAACGCGACGAGAAATACACGCTTGATGAATCGACCCAAAGCAAATATCCGTTTTCTTTGATTCGAGTTCGTGTCGTCACCGTTCCATCTCGGCTCGCAAGTGGTTCCAAATCTCGAACTCTGTACTCGCCTTTGACCCCCAAATCTGCACAAACCAGACGGATGTTTGGAAGTTGAGTCAACATGGCATCTGCAATCATCTCACCGTAGTGGAACACCGATTCTTCAAGTTTAACAATCAAAACATCGCCCTGAATTTCATAAGAACGTGGAAGTTCATGTTCGTATTTTTCGGCCAAATCTGAATCAAAATGTTCGAGCCAGTGGGTTGGGGCTTTGGTTTGAACTGCAATTTCAAGATGGTGATTACCGTCCCAAATCAAATCCGATTGAGGCGGTGCTGATTCAAGGAGTGGTATAGCGCTACGTCCATCTTCCAAACGAGTGACGCCGGCTTGGTTGCTGTTCCAATGATTGGCCCTGCACAATTCCAACCAGTGTTGGGTTTGCGCGCTCGGCACACTCAAATGACGCATGGCACTCGCTCTATCCAAGCGAGTCGGAGGTTTGAGTATGGCGGAAGATACTGTTGTTTTGGAAAACCTCCCTGAAACTGGCCTGTTGTTAATTGGCATGGGCCCGGGCACGGTGGCTGGAATGACGCTTGAAGCGATCCAAGCGGCTTCGCAAGCAACGCATCGAAGATATGAAGCCTATACTGCGCTATGGCCCGACTCTGAACTCGATTTACTGGAACAGCGCATAGGAAGTATCCAGAAAGTCATGCGCCCAGAAGTTGAACAACCCGACGAGTTGTTTGCTTTGGCCAAAACCTCACTTGTTGCCTTGCTTGTCGTTGGCGACCCACTTCAAGCGACAACGCATGTTGACCTGCAACTTCAAGCTCTTGAACACAACATCGAATGCCGTGTGTTTCACGGCGTCTCCATTACGACCATCGTCACCGGTGCAGTAGGTTTGTCGAATTACAGATTTGGGCGTCAAACGACGTTAACATACCCATACGGGGGATGGATTGCGACTTCTCCGTTGGAAATGATTGCTGTCAACAAAGCCCGTGGCCTTCACTCCTTAGTGCTCTTTGATCTTGACCCAACCGGCCAAGGCACTGGTGAGCAACGACCGATGAAACCTCGAGATGCAAAGCACTCGTTCGAATTGATGTGGAATAAACTCGATGAGCATTTGAATCAATTTGAAAAAGAATCGGATACGATACTCATTGCCGTCCAAGAAGCGATGTTCAAAGCTCTTCTCAACGAAAATATGGATGATTTACCTGTGGTGCTGTGCTCCGACATGGGCACTGCCGAACAAAACATTGTGTTCACAACGGTCGGTGAAATGGAACATCTTGAGGGTGGCAGGTTAAATTGTCTCCTTGTCCCAGCATGGACGAGTGAAGTTGAAGAGAAAGCCCTTCTTCGTTGGAAACTGGAGTAAGTGATAACATGGCAAGCGGCGTTCTTCTTTTGGCTTCATTCCTTCTGTTCATGTTCTTTTTTGCCGGCGTAGGTTTAGCATCGATGATGGTTAAAGAAGATACAACAGACGATTACCTCGTCGCTGGAAGAGGAATGCATCCAGCCTTAGCTGCACTTTCAGCAGTCAGCACGTGGAACTCTGGTTACATGTTCATCGGATTTATTGGATTTATTTTCCTCAACGGATATTCAGCGATCTGGATTGCTCTTGTCTCAACAATAGGACAACTTGTCGCATGGATTTGGCTGTACAAGTACATCCAAAAAGAAGGTGAACAGCGTGGAATACGCTCGCTCTCTTCACTGGTGTCCAGTACCACTGGCTCACCTGAAGCCAAAGTGGCCGCTGTTCTTTCAGTTGTTTTCTTGTCCATTTATGCGGCAGCACAACTCACTGCTGGTGGAGTCGCCCTCGAAGTTATGCTCGACTGGGCTCCAACGATAGGTATTCTCATCGGTTTCGTTCTCGTTGTTGCTTACTGCTACGCTGGCGGAATCCGTGCCTCAATATGGACCGATGCGGCCCAATCATGCGTTATGATTGTCGGCTCCACGATACTCTGCCTCGTGGCGATAGGAGAATCTGGGGGATTATCCGGCCTGCATAATCAACTCGAAGGTATCGATCCTGCCATGGTAAGCATCTTCCCATCTGGACTGAAATTCGGCGCTACGCTTTGGATTGCTGCGTTCTTCCTCGGTGGCCTCGGCGTTGCTGGACAACCCCAAGTGGTCTCACGCGTCATGACCTTGAAAGACGATAACGATCGTAAACAAGCAATGGTTTGGTTCTTCGTTTGGCAAACGCCGTTCATTGCACTCATGTTCCTCATCGGATTGGCCTGTCGAGTCCTGTTACCTGAACTTGGGGTCGATGGGGCTGAAACTGGATTGCCAAAACTCGCTATGGAGCAACTGAATCCTTTCCTTGGTGGTTTGATTCTCGCATCCATTTTTGCTGCGACAATGTCGACTGCTGACAGCCAAGTTCTCGCCTGTACTGCCGCCATCACAGATGACGTGAAGCCCGAATGGAGTCAAGATCACAAAACGACAAAAAGAGTGACCTTGGGAGTCGCTGTCTTTGCAACCCTCATCTCATTGGTCGGGCAGCAACTGCCCGGTTTTGGTGACTCGGTGTTCCAACTTGTCGTTCTCGCTGTCTACGGCCTTGGAGGAATATTTGTCCCACTGCTCTTGGTACGCATGACGGGTTATGAACCCGATTCACAACACACCATCGCCATGATGATAGCCGCATTGTCTGGTGTTATTGTTTGGACAATTCTTGGCTACGGCGACGATGTATTTCCATCGGTTCCAGCGATGGGGGCAGCATTTGCAACCCACTTCCTCTTGTGTGCGTTCCGAGACAGTTCAGCAGACAATCCATTTGGCCGTTATGCAGTCCCCGCTCCAAAGCCGATGGGCATCGGAGCCGTTGTCATACTCCTCCTCGCTGCGAGCGTTGAAGCATCGTACCTCGTACTTGAACCAGAGGCTTCGGAATCCATTTCAACCACTCCGGGTTCGTACGAAGTAAATGCAGAATTCGAATTTATTGAACTTGACAATGGAGGCGAATACATCGAAGACGGTGGCACATTCGCTCTCAATCTATCAACGGATTCACTGAGTGACGATTCAAAGAACATCGTTGGCGCCCGGATTATAATGACGTATTCAGAAGACGAAAC
>DAXG01000020.1 GCA_002506275.1 Euryarchaeota archaeon UBA259
ATTGATGATGGCGTTGACCGTTTGTCTTCCCTTCTTCCCACACCAAGCAATCGGACCCTGCTCTTGAATGCAACCAACGAATCCCTGCAATTCATGGTGGATTTTGATTTAACTGCAGAAGCCAACAGTGAATTGGAATTGAGTATTCAATGGGTACGTAACGGCACCTTACTAGGTACTGGTATGTCCTTTTCACAAGCACCCCTAAACTGTCGGTCGCCCAACCTTTCCTTTGAACAAGAGATTTGCGCTTTTGACGGTCGAACAGGTCCCTACCAATTCACGGCAGTTGTCAGCGACGGGCGAGGAAGTGCCAACCTCACCTGGACGGTGTTTTACAGCGTATGGCACCCAGAGGAAGCACAGTCTTCCTCATTGATTGAAACCTATTCGGTTGCGATTGGTCTCGGCCTTGTGATCGTCGTATTGCTGGGCGTTCTTTTGATTCAACGCCGCCGCCCTCCGAACGTCAAACCGAGTGTCTTCCACCCAAACAACGCCTTTTCCGATGTTCCAGGAGCTCCTGATTTAGGTCGCTTTTCGTGATGTTTCGAAGTTTCCATCAAATTAAAGATCAGAGAATCCGTTTAAAAGTTGAGTCGGCATTGGAAGATGGTTTGTTATGGCCAGAGGTCATGGCCGCCGGTGTGCTCGTATCGTAGTCGAACATGTCCTCGCCTTCTTCAGGGTGCCAGTGAAGGCAATTAGCGTCAGCATGGTAATGGAAGGTGCCTCCTTGGCCGTTGTGGCCGTGGCACACACCGAGGACGATGGGTTGTCGGTCTTCCTCGTAGGCTCCGTGTTGGCTGGCCACTGCATCGCCTCCTGGACCGTCTTCGGGACCGTAAAACGGCACCCCGTTGATCGCCCTTTGCGATGGTTTGGATGGTAGTATTTGCATTGATGTTGTTGAGAACACGACGAGATTAACCGCCTCAAGAGAACTAAAATAATCTATAGAGTGGTGGACGTGCCGAGATTTGAACTCGGGGCCTCTACCATGCCAAGGTAGCGATCTTCCAACTGATCTACACGCCCATAAGGGTGCTTTCGCAATTCGCCGACCTGCCCCCGCATGATAAGGATTCCCGACTTCCCTCTCGCTCCAGCAATGGCTTCTCCCAACGCGCTCAGCGTCAAGTCTCTTGAAGGATGCACCCCAGCCCAAGCCATGGGCGATGCAGCCAAGGGGCCTTTGAGTGACACGCCTGAGCCGTCCGAAGCGCCCCGAATACCTGAGGATGTTGTTGACGCCGTTCTCACCACGCTATCGGGTCATGTTGAGGCTGTTTTCCTACCGTGGATCGCTGACCGTTTCCGTCTTGAATGGCTCTCTGTGGATGATGACCGTTTGGGCATGACGCGTTTCGAAGAAGGAAGTGCTGAATTGGTCCGTCGTCGCCGTCTTCGTCTCGACCCCGGTCAGGTGACCATCGGCCTACATCCCGCACTCTTAGAGGATGAAGCCCTCTACCGCCACACCTTTGCGCATGAATTATTTCACGCCGCTGGGTTGACCTTNNATGAAAGACTCTGTTCTTTTGCAACGAATGCGTAGTGCAGTCTTGGATGGCCTGAAGGTACAAGAGTGGTCGTGCAAGACCTGTGGATATACTTGGAAAAGGACGACGGTGCGCCGTCCAACACGTTGCCTCAAGTGCGCTCGCCGCTTGTAAGCGCAAGCATGAACTTCATGTATTGTAAGCCCCGCCCTTCGGAATGGACGTATAGTGTAGTTGGATATCACTCTAGCCTTCTAAGCTGGAAACCCGGGTTCGAATCCTGGTACGTCCGCCACCAATCTGGAGTCCGTACCCCGCGAATGGGGTACGAGGGACTTGTGGTGATTTGGAGTCCGAACCTTCCTGAATCGGTCAAGCCATTCTGGTTGTGCCGTGCCATCTGTCGTGTTCATGGTTGCACGAACATGTGCT
This sequence comes from Euryarchaeota archaeon UBA259, assembly GCA_002506275.1. Taxonomy (GTDB): domain Archaea; phylum Thermoplasmatota; class Poseidoniia; order Poseidoniales; family Poseidoniaceae; genus MGIIa-L1. Next base: position 1,935 of record DAXG01000020.1, read on the forward strand.
GCTTCCCATGCTTTCCTGAAGGAGGGTGTCATGACCAGCTCGGAATAGTGTTCCTCGATGGTCGCTACAGTATCCCCGAGGATTCGAGATACATCTTCATAGGTTGATCCACTATTGAGAAATCGCATAGCGAGGGTATGCCGATAACTGTGGGACGAATATTTTCGAATGCCTCCTTTGTGATACGGGGCTGCACCATTTCTGACTTTGATCAACCATTCATAGACTGTCTTGTCGCTGATATGTGGTAAAATCTCTTTGGTTGTGCCCGAATGCCCTGCAATGGATTCAGGAAAGAGGTATGTGGTGTCATGACCTTCATCTTCCAACATGCGTTTGAAGTTCTTGAAAACATGAATGAAGCGCGGTTCAATGAATGAAAAGCAGCGCTTAGCGTTCTTATCGGCTGAAAATTGAATGATCCCCTCATCCAAATCGATGTACTCCCATTTGAACATAGACGAATCTTTCCTTCGAGGTGCGATATGGTAGTGTAGGAAGTGGAGAGTTGCGAGTTTCAAGGTCTTTGGGTCCTGAGCTAAATCGAGTGCATGATGGTGCATGGCTTCAGTTTCTTCAAGATTCCAATATCTGATCTCCTTCACTTCTTTCTTTTCCTTCCACATTTGCACAAACGCCAGGGTTTCATTCAACTTCATCGCCTTGAGCATTTGAACCAAGGCTTCCTTTCGTTTTCTGATGCTGCCTTCGGTAAGTGGGTTCCCGCTTCTCGTCTGTCCAGCTCGGTATCGCTCGACGAGTTCCAGCCAGTCCGTGTCTTGGATCGTTTCAGCGCTCATCACGCCCATATCCATGAAATCACAGGCCACCCAAAGGGAAACTCTGCGATCATTCTTTTTTGTTGATTTCCGATGATTTCGCAGTTCTCCGTAGTGGATGCTTGCATCTCTCGCTCTTGCCCAATCTTCGGTTAACTCGTGCTCGTGGTACTGTTTATTGCCCATGTCAGGAAATACCCCGTGAGCCGTTTGAACCCTTCGGGTGTTTCAATAACCCTTCTTTAGGAGTCTTCGCATTCTTCTAGATGGTTTTCCTTTCTCCTCTTTGTAGAGATGACTAACCTTTGCAAGCCAAAGAACCATGCCCTCTGCGTTTCCGATTGTTATCGCAGAGCCTGCCTTTGAAGCCTTTAGATGTGCAGGGAAAGTTTTCAATCGATTATTGATCTCGTGAGGAGTTTCCTCAATTTCAATCCTGAAGCTATCCAACTTCCGTGTAATTTTGAAAAGTTCCTTATTCAACAAATCAAACCAATGATACGCATTTGCATCGACACAGTCATTGTATGGTTGCGGGCACCACCAAGAGGGTTGTTTCCTCTTGGCGATTTTGTATAATTGTTGAATTGTCAGTCTTCCGATTGCAAGTGGGTCGTTATGTTCGTATGGTTGTGAATTATCAAAATATGAATCCAAAACAATTGCAGAAAAATAAGTGAAAATATCAGTGCAGTTTGCTAGACATGATTCAACAATCTCAGTATTCTTTCCATTGTTCTCGAATGTTGCTTCCATCCAAATTTCTCGAACACGGCGGCCTAAGTTGCCTTGTGAACTGATCCTGTCATTTGCAGTGACAATGAGTTGAGCATGCGGATGCCCGGGGATGTATCCACTATCCCAGAAGAACTTGCCCCACTTGTCCCATTCGGTGATTCTAGTCTTCTTGAGGTCATCAAAAATTAGAGGCATACAACTTCCGTTTCTTGCTACACCCCGAACTCTCTTTTCTGTGAATTCATCAGATGTTAACGGGTCCAACTCTAGTGAAGTTAGCATTTTCAGTAAGTATTGCGAAGCATAGGATTTTCCGTTTCCAGAACCTCCGAAGTATGACGTCATCTGTGGACCCTCTCGCACTCTCTTGTACTTCGATTTTCTCAAATTCATCCACAGATAGTCGAATGGTGAACATAGCCCAGCCAAGAGATATTCAGAAAGAGCCATTTTGGTTTTCAATCCCGGTAAATGGCTATTGTCTATGCTGTCAACATAGTTCTCAATCTTCTCTAATTCGAGATTGATATTTTCCGGATCTAGTTCCCGATTTGTACGAATGAGCGTTTCCCCAAGAGCTCGCATGACAACTGAACCATTCTCAATTTTCATGTATGGCAGTTTGTCAGTGGTGTACTTTGGGGAATCGAGTATTTTCACTGGCAGATCAATTGAGCCATCGATAGATGGTCTAACAGAAAACCCAAGATCGTTCATCTCGGAAACATAGGAGTCTAAATCCTCGCCTGTAAAATCTCCAAGTTCAAGTTTCACGACTTTTTCTCCACCTGCCGATGCTCTCAACAGTTCACCTCCTACCTTTGCTCGAATCACCTCAACTGGCGTTAGTTCGTTGTCGCTGGAGGAAACGATGTCTCCAG
>DAXG01000016.1:0-21762 GCA_002506275.1 Euryarchaeota archaeon UBA259
GAAGGCATGCGATGCTCAAGTCGGTGACGATTTCCACATCAACCCAGAAGAAATCGAAAAGAAGTACTTTGGTGTTTTGACCAAATTGTTCAACGTTGCTCGTTTCGCATCTCAATTTGAAATACCTGCGGACTTGGAGACAAACCCTGGCAACCTCGACGTCGAAGACCGATGGATTCTGGCTGAATTCGATGCGACGATGGACACAGTACGTACGTCATGGGAAAACCTCGACATCTACACCGCCACTCAAGCGCTGAAAACGTTCGGTACTGGAGTATTGCCAAGCCATTATTTGGAGATGGTCAAATCAAGACTGTACGATGAAGACAAGGCTGCTGCTTGGACACTGCACCGCATTGTTCGTGACTTCATGTCTGCATTCACCCCAGTTTGTCCCTTTTTCACACACCACATCTCCGAAACACTGTACAATCGTTCTGCTGTCGACATTGATGCATTCCCACAAACTGCAGACGCTTCTGTGGCACTCGGAACCGAAGATGGTGACCATCTTCGAAAGATCTCAACACTGTTACAGGCGTTCAATGGCGACACATGGAATACAAAGAAAGAGCAAGGGATTTCTCTCAATCAACCGATTGCTGGGCTTGAAATTCCGGAGGGACTGGCAGAGTTCACTGCGATTCTCACACGGATGCACCACTTGGAATGATTACTCTTCTTCCCACTTGAGAATGGCTTGCCGAGTCGGCGGCATATCGAGTTGTCCAAGCCGGAAACCTACCAAACGCAAACCCCGGTTGTGTTGGACATTGGTTGCAAAAAGATGTTCTGCCAAACGCAGGAAAACTTCTGGCTCATCCATAGCAACAGGTATCGAACGACCATGTGTATGTGTTTCGAAACCCGTATAGCGAATCTTCACTTCCGCTAAACGTCCAGAAACGCCCATTTCACGTGAACGGGCCAATACGCCTTGAGTGAGGGAACGCAACACATCGAGAACTGCTTCATGGTCGGTTTGATCCGATGAAAAAGTACGCTCCTTACCAACGGATTTACGACTCCGTAACGGACTCACTTCAGAACTGGTTGTACCATCCACTACACGCGTGAGCCATGAAGCAAAACGCTCACCGGCCATCCGCCCGAGTGCCAATTCTCCGAACACATAGGCTTCGTCAACCGTCACAAGCCCCCATTCTGCCAATTGTGTAGCCCTCTTTGGGCCAATCCCTGGCACTTCACGCAAGGAACGCCCATCAAAAAATTCACCAATTTCATCCGGAAGTATTCGGAAAATTCCTTTTGGTTTGTTGACTTCACTCGACATCTTCGCAAGAATTCGAGTTGGTGCAATGCCAAAGGAAGCCGTTAATCCAACTTTATCTTCAATCGTCTCTTGCAGTGTGCGGCACAAGGCAAATGCTGTATCCCAATCGCCGTCAACGGCCTTGGTGACATCCAAATACGCTTCATCTATGCTTGCTTTCTCAAAAAACTCTGCTGGTTCTTGTAAAATTTCCATGACTCGTCTTGAGGCACGGCTGTAAAGCCCACGACTGCCACGAATGTAGTGGCCAGGACCAAACGGATGACCCGGGCAACGACGCCAAGCCTCGCTAATCGGCATGGCTGAATGAATACCAAAAGCTCTGGCTGCATAATTGCATGTCGAAACAATTCCTCGACCACGACCTGCTTGAGGGTCAGAACCGATGATAAGTGGTCTTGCAGGGTCCAAAGAATGATGCAAAATTTCTACTGCTGCAAAAAAAGCATCAAGGTCACAATGAACTAAAATCCTCTCTCGAGGCTCCTGGGTTGTATCACCCGTTGGTATCTGTTCACCTGACACACACAGAGAACGTTGCCCACAGTGCTTGAAGTTGATGTATTCCTCACAGAACAAAACTTCGAGAGTAGGCGTTAAGAACACTAACTTTTCCTTCGGACGGAATTCTACTGGGAGTTCTTCAAGTGGCTGTGCAAAGGGGTTTTTGGCTCGGTGAGATGTCCGAAATGAAAGACGCATGCCGTGGATTTAGCGCGTAAGGTCGTCGAAGTTTCACATGACCCACACGCCATTATCGGGTGAAAGTATTAGTTGAGTAAATGTGAATTGACGGTCGTATCTGCAACTTTCCCGTCAAGTACAGTCATCACTGCCAACCCAATATCTCTCCCAACGCGTGCTTGAGCCTCAAGAGTTGCTGCACCAATGTGCGGAGTTCCATGGAAATTCGGATGTTGAATCAATTCATTTCCTTTCGAGACCGGCTCCTGTTCGAAAACATCGAGTGCTGCCGAAGCCACTTGTCCCGAAAGCAGAGCAGAAAGTAATGCAGATTCGTCAATGATGCCACCGCGAGCACAGTTCACAATATGATTGCCGCAATGGATCCCATCTCGAGACTTACCAGGCATCAAAGCCATTCGTTCAGCATTCACCAAATGGTGGGTTTCCTCGGTAAAGTTGCAGTGAATCGAAATGTGAGTGCAATTCTGAAATAAGGTATCAACATTTTTGTGCAGTGTAGTGTTTTGAGCCTTTGCCACCTTCGAGGGCAAATATGGGTCGTACGTGTGAACATCCATCCCCAACAATTGCGCAACAGAGCCAACACCTTGTGCAATCCTTCCAAAGCCAATCAACCCGAGGTCTTTTCCGAACAGTTCCGTTCCTTTCATGGTTTTCTTTTCCCACTTGTCAAGACGCATACCGCGGTCTGCACGAGGGATGTGGCGGAGCGATGAAAGTAAATGTCCAATGGTAAGTTCGATGACCGATTGCGTCGAAGCACGAGGAGCATTGACCACGGGGATGTTCAATTCCGCAGCAGCAACAATATCGATGTTATCAACACCAACACCAGCACGGCCAATGACTTTGAGACGTGTACCGGATTGGACGAGAACTTCGCGCGGTAATTTGGTAGCACTGCGAACAATAATGGCGTCGAACTCTTTGAGAGCGCCAGCAAGCAGGTCTTCCTGTTCAATGAACTGAAGAACAACCTCATGCCCAGATTTCTCAAGCAATACCACTGCGTCAGGAGCCATACCATCGGTCACAGCAATTCGTGCCATACCCCTAGGCTTTTGCATAAGGGACATCAATCTATGCCTTGGGCAATGGCTGAACCCTATGATTGAAACGCTCGCAGCGATTGGGCGAAATGAGGACGATGGCGACAATCGATACCAACGCATTGATTTGGGCGGCAGGATTGCTGTCAATCCCATTACTCTTGGCATTACCAATGAGAATTGGCTGGAGGTTTTTCATCGGTGTTGGTCATGAAGCATCGCAGTATCGAAACACTGTTTTGCAAATCATTGATGCAGGAAGGCAAGTAGCTCCATTCAGAGCGACGCTTGACGACATAGCACGAAGCCTCCACATACGACCCAATCATCAACGTTTGATTGAAGCTGATTTGTTCCATCCACTCACCGTATCTCATTTCTTACTGCTTCCAGCTATTCTGATTTTCCCGCTTGCCGCCATAATGGCCTTACCGGTAATTCTCATCGGGTTCCCAGTATTGTTGGTCATCGAATACATCTTTATTCGAAAAGAAGTACTGGTAAGGGCCCTCAAGTCCATGGAACGTTTGATGCACTGGCAAATTATTCACATACCCAAACCCCACAGAGGATTATCGGAAGACAAGGCAAAAATGAACGAATTTTCTCAACATGTCATCCACTTTAATCACGTCCCACAGGGAGCCTTCCTCGGATTATTTGCATGGCTGATTGTTCATTGGACGTTTAATTTCGAATCATGGGGAATCGAAATTATATTTTCTTCTCTGCTGTACATTGTATTGCTTGGTGCCCTTGGAGTACTCAATGCTGCGTTTGAATCGGACCTTGTATTCGTCGACCCATCCAAAGGCCGGTTAGTTCCGGTTGACCAATGGCTTGAGAGTATCCTCAAACCATTGGTAGGAATTGGTCTACTGTTCCTCATCGTGAGGAACCTCTTGGATGAAGCAAGAGACGGTAATGCTGTTCTCTTCGCAGTCACCGTTCTTGGCCTGCTTTATGGAGCTGCGATTGTTGGTATTGCGTTCAGATGGGGGTACTCAATATGGCGAGGTTCTCAAATTCGAGACGAATTTGGTAATCAAGTTATTCAAACGCTCAACCCGTTGTCGTACGACTTAACACGCTCGAAAGGAAGAATAGAATTTCACGTACGGATGGTGATGAAAGAGCGAATGAGTGGGTTGACCAACGCACCAATCGAGCAATTGAGTTTCGCTGACCTACAGGAACTACCTTCAAGCGAGCACAGGGGGAAAATCCCTGAAAACCCTCTATGATTCAGATTCAATCATCGCATCGATTACTTCTTGGTCGCTTCTGCTTGGATTCATGTTGTACAATGTGTAACCGGCACCAAGGCCGCACAGAAGGAAGAGCAGTCCAAGGAATGCTGCAAACCCAGAGTGTTCAGAAAGGACACTACCCAAATCCGAAAAGAATCCTTCAGAGTCATCCGAAGATGTGACCTTCGGAAGAACTTCATTCATCAAAGCAGATTGATTGTATGCTTCTCGTGTGAACGTTAACTGCCCCTTGAAGGAATCATCCCAAGCGTCAGAAGGTGTCGTTGGGTCGAGATCGGAGTAAAAGTCTGGACGCTGAGGAATCGTAATATCGACTGGCGACGACAAGTCGAGTGTCAGTGCTACATCGACTGTGTAAGGAATACTCGCTTCGAAGAATTCGGGGTCTTCAAACAACCCAAGGAACGCTGCTGCCTGCCCGGTGATGTCAAAGTGTGCCCATGTATTCCAATGTTCAGGGCCAACATCCAAATCGTAAATCCAAGTATCAGCAACACGAGTCCCAGCACCTTGCGCATCGTTGGAGCCGTCCTCGGCAAGGTCGATTTCCATTTGCAGACTTCCTACTTGGGCTGTCTCAACGTCAACTTCGGTTGGTGTGAAGTATGCGAGTAGATTGTTGGTACCGTTGGGAATCCAAACGTAGTGCGAGTCCTCAGTGTAGTAAACAGCACCGCTTGCTCCGTTGTTAAAGTGATTCCAATCACCCTTCCATGAATGTCGAACACGGTCTGTGTCAACTGGAATTGTTTCAACGGTCATGAGCGAGGTGTAAATGTCATACGCATCCCAAACGGTGTATTCGGGATGGTCCACGATTCCATCGTCGTTCTGGTCACGCATCAGCTGTAGAGTTCGAGCAAGAGCGACTGCCTTGTCGGTATTGGTCAGACCATGCCCGACCCGCCAGTCGTGGCATTGACCCGTTGCACTGCGATAACATTCCGATGGAATGTCGTTGCATCCATCATCATCGTTGCCGGCCTCACATGAATTTGCCATGCCGTCATACCGCGCTGTCAGTTCAAGAATTAGTTCCAATTCGTGAACACGAGAAAAATTAGCGGAATCCCAGTCATCAAATTGGCCGTATGCGGCAGAACCATCACCACCAACCAAAGAAGCGCCTTCATCATGGTCATCTCGATGGTAATCGGCTACGCCCAATGAAGGGGCTGCATCGAGCAAAAGCCCAGCAATGCCACCAACGTGTGGTGTAGCCATGCTGGTGCCTGAAATCGCCATGTAATACAAGTCACCTTGGAGTTTTGTCGAAGCGTCGATGGCAGTTCCACGGGGAGCTGTAGCCCAAATATCACGGCCTGGTGCGCCGACATCAGGCCATGTGTGCATTTGGTTCATACAACCACGAGAGGAAAAGGAAGTCACTGCAGTTCCGTCATGTGTGAGAGCAGCAACAGAGATTGCCGAGGGAGTATTTGCGTAAACATTGGTTTTCAAACCGCCAGCGCATTCGCCTCCGTTTCCGCCAGAATTCGATGCTGCGAAGATAACTGCAACACCATGGTCATAGGTCAGCATCTCAGTGAGTTGAGCAACCGCCCCGTTTGGATCATAATCCCCATCGGTACCCCACGAGTTCGAAACAACCCGAATGTGGTATTCGTTTTGACCAGGAATGGAATGTTGGTACGTCCATTCAAGTCCTTGTTCAGCAGCAAAAATCGAGGCTCCGTCTCCGGTGCCAAGTGCGACCAACTGACCGCCCTTCGCCACACCAGCTCGGCGACCTGCAGAAGCATCACCGTTACCGGCAATTGTTCCACCAACGTGAGTCCCGTGACCCGACGAGGTGTCTGAATTACGAGTTTCAGTCCACACGCCGTCCCACTTTGCCGAATAGAGCGTCTTTTCTCCGGACCAAGGTTGTAGGTAATCATAATCGGGATGCCCAGCATCAACACCGGTATCCAGGTCAACAATCGCAGTTCCATCGCCGTCCCACTCAGTGAAAGCGAGGTCTGTTTCGAACGCAACCGTCCCGTCGGTGTTAATGATAGCACGGTGCCATGAAGTCGTGGCATTGACAACATGCGTTGTTTCATGCATCATAATGCCAGCATCATCGATGGGGTCACCACCAAATTCTGTAGGTAAGTAGAAAAATTCCAACTCTCTGTTGAGTTCTAAGTATTCGACACGTTCCCATTGACTGATTGTACGTATTTGTGATGCAGTGGCTTCAATCAATCCACCATCAATGAGTGGGGCATCCCCCAAAACTTCAGCCCCATAATTCTCAAGTTCTGTTCGATCTACCGTTTGAACCTCGGAGTTCAATTGAAAGATGACCGACAATGTGGTCTCATCAGCAACAGTATTGAGTTCATGTTCTAAGGCTGCATCCATACGTTCAAAATCACCGATGGGATTGAGTGTGTCAGCAAGAGGTGCTGCTGATACCCCAATCAAGAGCAGTTGTAGGGCACAGACGACCAAGAGACTGCGAGCAGACCGGAGGAGGTGCATGGTCATGGGCATGAACGCCTCTACTAATGCCTTCGCATGCGATGTGTCTAATTCATCCAAGGAATATGGTCCGGGATTTCCGCAAAAATATTAGCAGGAAGGGCCGTCTTAATTTTGGAAACAGAACCGAGTCCTGCAGTAACCTTTGCTTGCCAGGCATGGTATTGCTCATACGAACTCATTTGCAATACAGGATTATGCTCTCGGTTCCAATCCAGTGATTTCATCTCCGTACCGGGCGGTTCATGTCCTGTGCAAACGATGAGGTTGCCGTGAAGTGAATCAAGTTTCTGGAGAGAGCGCCAATGTTCATCCACTCGGCCGCTGGGTAAATCATCCCGTCCGGCTCCACCTTCGCCGGTGAACAGGAAATCTCCGGTCAGCAAGTGTGTTGGAGTTTCGAGTAAAATGTGGTCGTTTGTATGGCCGGGAACATGATGCACCTTGACCGACAAAGAACCGATCATAAGTTGCTCGTCTTCGTTCAAATAATGCGAGACGCCAAGACAAGCAGTGTCCTTCCACATAGCGTATTCACAACCGGTCAATTCACGCAGTGAGTAGCATGCAGTAATGTGGTCTGCATGCGTGTGCGTAGCAACTGCAAAATCAAGGTTGAGGTCCCTTTCTTCAAGTACATTCAGATATTCATCCATAAAGTCGTAAACAGGGTCAATGAGGGCAGCCTTCTTTGATTCTGTGTCCACCAAGAGATACGTTTGAGCCCATCCACTTTGGTTCAATTGTTCGAAGTGCATGCTTAACCGGTTGAGCGGTCGTACTTGAAGAATACCCAATGAGATCGACCTGCCATACGAGGATTCATCAAACATGAGAGAAACGCACAGGTATGCATCCCGTCGAAGTTGTCCATTTGGAACACGACGGAAAAGTACTGTTGGTCAATGAACACGGAGAAGGTCCACAACAGCCGATTCAAGGAAGGCAAGAGAACTCAAATCAATTGCGTCTGCCCACTCAAGAAGAAGTAACTGCAATGAACATTGAGTGGAAACATTTGCGTGAAACTCGAGTGGTTTTTGGGACGATGGTGTACAGAATACTCAAGGGATACCCAAAAATTGACTGGCCGAAAAATTGGGCCTGGAAGGATGAAATGATTGCAGACAACGCCGTACACCCTGTTGCAAGGGAAGCGATCTACCGTTCGATACACAGGCTTGTATCCAAAGTCATGATTTGCAACGACAACGATGAAGTCTTGCTTGGCAAAGTGGAACGAGGCCATTTTCGAGGTTTTTGGACGCTACCTGGGGGATATATGGACCACGATGAACACCCGAGCACAGGATGTGTACGCGAAACTTTGGAAGAGATTGGCCTTGAAATTACTTTGGAGTCGAACGAACCAATTGTTACACAAAAAATATTCACCGACGATGGAATTTCATTTGTCTCCTTCACCTACCGTTCGCTATGGAATGGTGACATCACTCATCTTAAACTGCAGACTGAAGAAATTGCCGAAGTAAAGTGGTTTACAAAAGACGATGCTCAAAATGTGGCAGTTTCGTACTTCGATGTTGAAGCACTAAAAACCCTGTAATTACAATCCAACTTCGCTGCGAGCAGCGGCAAGAGCATCATCGAGACCGTCTGGGAATGAGCCACCACCCTGTGCCAGAGTCGGACGTCCACCACCTCCGCCTTTGATGTGCGGAGATATAATTCGAAGCAGAGCAACAGCGTCGTATCGCTCACTCGCAGCCGTGCCCTCAGTAACTGCAATCATCAATTTACCACCGCCTTCTCTCGAGCCGAGAACGGCAAGGGTAGGTTGATCGGCATCGAGTGTGAGTTCTTTGAGCATTTTTGTCATCTTCTTCAAATCACCAGTGACTTCCATAATCGCAATCCGAACACCGTCAATCTCAGAAGAGTCTGTCCCTCCGCCGGATGTCCGGAGGCGTACAATTTCTGCTTCAAGTTGTTCGATTACTTTTCGTTGTTCTTTCCATTCGGTATAAAACCGTTCAGTCGTTTTCGGTAGATCCTGTGTTGGAATCCCATAGACCTCGCTCGCTTTTCGAAGCAGTTCGTCTTGATTTCGAGCATAGTTTAGAGCGGCTTGCCCGGCAACAATGTGAAGCCGTTCAACACCGTCTTGAACAGCGGCAGAACGCACGATTCGAATGGAACCGATTTGACCTGGCTCATCATGGTGTGTACCGCCGCAAGCCTGAATGTCATGGTCAGCAATACGTAAAACCCGAATCGAGTTCCCTTTCGGGGCACCACCTTGATACAAATCAAAGCCGTATTTTTTATCAGCGTCTTTCCGATTCAATTCGGTCTTTTCGGTTCGCTGAACTTGTACAAGTACTTCGTTAGCAATCGATTCAATGGCGTCCAAATCTTCACGCGTTAGTCGGTTGAAGTGGGTAATGTCCAAGCGTCCAGATTCCACAGATTTGTTTGCACCAGCCTGGTAGATGTGAGGGCCAAGAACCCGCCGAGCCGCTCCACCGACGATATGAACAGCAGTATGGTGGTCCATGAGTTGCTTCCTTCGATTCCAATCTAAACTGCCATGAACCAAGTCACCGGTTTCGAATGTACCGTCAACCAGATGAAGTATGTATTCTCCAACCTTTCGTGTATCGAGAACCTGCAGATGTTTTGAGTCGGTCGACAGTAGCCCATAATCACCTTCTTGCCCACCGCCTTCCGGATAAAAACAAGATTTGTCGAGGATGATTGCATGTGTTGCACCTTCAGGTATATCCTCACCAACCAAAGGGAGACTGGCAAGTACGCTCGCGTCGAATTCACGTTGTTGAACATCGTTGTAATACAAGGCAACTGAAGCAGGCAACTGAGGTAGACTTTCAACCAGTGGCTTCTGTTCGACTGCTTGTGCTGCCTGTTTGGCAATTCGAGCGTGTCGTTCTGCCATTTCTGCAGCGAAACCGGTACGGATTTGAAGATTCTTCCAACCTGCGTTTTGGCCCAGAGCCACGACCATATCCGGTGCGAGCCCGTGCGAGTCGTTCAGATGAAAGAGTGTTTCATCAGGGACTGTATCAGCGTCTTTTGGTAAACCTTTCAATTGGGTGACAATGACGTTTCCGCCTTTGCGAATCATTTCTCCGTAGCGCTCCTCTTCAAGTCGAAGAATACCGAGCAGGCCATCATGAGTTTGTTTCATTGATTGTCCGTCAAGATTTACACCGATATGATGCTGGGCAAGTTCGGAAAGTGGAACGGTAATGCCAAGTTCATCACGGAGACGGAGTGTTCTACGAGCTAACATCCTTGCAAGATAACCTGCCTTTGAGTTTGACGGAACCAAACCATCTCCAAGCATGTTTGACAAAGCATGTAAGTGGTCTGGAATGGCATAGATTTTCGCAAGTGGTTCTGTGATTGCCGTCAATTGTTTTGGGGTGACTGTAATGCCCCGCTCGCCAAGTCTACGCAGGAAAATCGACCGAAGTTCTTCAGCATCAACACCGGGTTCAATGTTCATAATCCCGTTCAGCCGACTCATTTCCCCAAGCAACGCATCCAAATCGAGTTCAGGCCATTGAGAACTAATCGTTGAGAATCCAGACAACTCTTTGAGCCAAGAAACGGTCTCAGGGTAGATGGCCTCGTAGATGGTCGGTGTGCCTGCAGCAGCCCAACAAAATCGTTCAAGACCGTAACCTGTATCGATAATCTGCAGGGGCATCTCCCGGTAACGATCACCTTTCAATTCCACATCACCGTCAGGATGTTCCTCTAAATTCATGAAAACCAAGGTTGCTAATTCAAGGCCCCCAACAATGACTTCGACGGCAGCACCGGCATTTCCACCACCGCACCATGGGTTTTCAACATAAGTAATCTCATTTGCAGGGATACCAAAAGTCACCGTCATCATGTCATGACAGTACTGAACACATTCTTCCATCCAATAGTACATTTTCCCATCATTCGGTCGGTTGAAGACGTGATGCGCCATCATTTCAAAGGTGGTCAAGTGTCGACCTGAACGGCCCACAGCATCAACGTCTGTGAGTCGAATACACGGTTGAGATATGGTGAGTGGGTTGGCAGGGGGTTCGACTTGCCCAGAAGTGACATGTGGCTGGAAATCGGCAATTGAGGCAATGGTGAGATGAATGTCATCGCGCCATCTTGCCAAAACTGGATACGGTTCGACACGGGTGTGGCCAACCTGTTCGAAAAACGATAAGAATGCTTCACGCATGGCATCTTTCAGAGCTTTACCACGCATTGGGAAGCCAGGAATGAGGGGTTCTCCGATGAAGGTGTATTCATCTTCAGATGTATCACCACAGGTATCCCGTTCCGCATCTGTTGTCCAAAACCAGAGGTCTGTAATTCGGCACTGTTTACGGACATAGCCTTCGCTATGAAACACGGCCAAATCAATTGGTGGTAATCCCATACGACGCAACTCCCCAAGGGAACAAACCTCCGAACGAGCGATACACCTTGAAACCTATGGGTCAATATTTCTAGAAAAAAGAACAATCCTCAAAGGTGAACTACTCGAGCGATATCCATGGCCGATGATTGGCGTCAACATCTTTCGTCATTAGGCGATGGTACCATGCGAATCAAAGCGCATGGTAAGATGAAAGTCGATGCTCGTCTGGTCACCGATGAAAATCACCTACAGTTGCACGCTGATGACCGAGGACCAGAGCAACTGGTCAATGCAGCGAGTTTGCCAGGAATTGTTGGTGAAGCATGGGGAATGGCCGACTGGCATTTTGGATACGGGCTTCCAATCGGCGGAGTTGTTGCCACCGATACCGAGTACGGTGATTTAGGCGGTGCGATCTCCCCTGGAGGCGTTGGATTCGACATCAATTGCGGTGTACGAATGCTGGCACTCGATGCGACAGCTCAAGACATTCCAAATCTCAAGAAACTTGCTGGACGCATTGCTGGTAGAGTTCCTGCCGGTGCATCCGGTAAAGGTGGGCTGAACATCACGATGAATGAGCTTGAGCAACTCATTCAGGGTGGTGCTCCTGCTGCAGCTGAGTTAGGATATGGGTTTGATGAAGACATACGACATCTGGAATCCGGAGGACAACTCGAAACGCTCAATGCTGAACTTTCTTCAAGAGCAAAAGAGCGTGGTCTTCGTGCGCTGGGAACGCTTGGAAGTGGTAATCACTTCCTTGAGCTTCAAACGGTTGGAAAAACGGTTGATTCTGCCACTGCAGAACAATGGGGCTTGTACGACGGTCAACTTGTTGCCATGATTCATTCAGGCTCCCGAGGGCTTGGTCATCAAGTTTGCAGTGACCATGTACGCCTTCTTGAACGAAAATACAGTCAACAAGGCCAAGGATGGTTCAACCAAGAATGGGGATATGAAATCGCCGATCGACAACTCGCAGCAGCCCCTTTTCATTCGAAAGAAGGGCAATCGTATTTCGACGCCATGAATGCTGCAGCAAATTTTGCTTTTGCGAACAGAAGTGCGCTTGCTCATCGATTGAGGGAAGTTCTCAGACTCGAACTTGGCGTTGATGGGGAAGCACGAACGCTGTATGATGTTGCTCACAACATTGCGAAAGTCGAAATCCACGAAATAGACGGAAAACCATGCACCTGCTGTGTTCATCGAAAAGGGGCTACTCGGGCATTTAGCGGCGACAGTCCAGATATTGGCCAACATCATCGGGCGAGCGGCCAACCGGTTTTGATTCCAGGCGACATGGGTACAGGCTCTTGGGTCATGGCAGGTCCAAAAACGGGTCAAAACATGGCGTTTGGCTCATCATGCCATGGTGCTGGAAGAGCACTTTCACGAACAAAGGCTAAGAACACAATCGATGGTAAAGCATTGAAAAACGAACTTGAAGGAAGAGGGATACGTGTTCATGCATCAACGCCAAATGTCCTCTCCGAAGAAGCACCTGAGGCTTACAAGAACGTCGATGATGTCATTGAACTCACGCAAAAGGCGGGTCTTGCCAGACCAGTCGTGCGACTTAACCCACTTGCAGTCATCAAAGGTTAATCACATGCAGTAGTTGTGTGCAGGTTGACCGGGTATGGTCGGTGCAGCACCACTGTGAACGCCGTCAGGCTCTTCACAGATGACACTTAGAAGCGTGTTCACAAGGTCTTTCAGTTCATCAACTTGGCTCTGAAGATCACGAACTCGTTGTCGCATCTCCGTTTTTGTTTCTAGCTCTCGCTCCATAATATCCCATCCAGAGAAGTTGCCTTCTCCATTTATTGATTTATCAAAATCACCTTATAGCCTTTGAGTAATTCCTATCGATGAAAGGTAGATTTTTTCGACAATGAGTCGACGCGAAGCGGTTATATTGCAAGGGTTGGTCGCCGTCTTTACTGCCACCGTGGCTTAGCGGTATAGCACCTCATTGGTAATGAGGAGGTCGCGAGTTCAATTCTCGCCGGTGGCTCCACAATCGCAAAGCCCGGCAACCATTTTTCTGTTCGCTTCGTTTCATTCAATTAAAAGCAAGTCTGGCAGGTAGATCAACAAAGCCCTCTCAAGTGTAATTAAGGCGCCGAGAGAGAGATTTGAACTCTCGTGCCACAAGGACACGCGATTTCCAGTCGCGCGCAATACCAGGCTATGCGATCTCGGCTCGTAACCTGCCGACTTAGCATTGGCGTTTAATGCTCACCCCTCGAAACTTTTCTTTTTTTGAGACGCTCAAAGCGAAAGGTCTCAAAGGTGAACCGGTTGCGTCGGGTATGAGCGTAGAGGTCGTACCTCTTGGACGCGAAGAAGAGGACCATGCAGTTCTTCCGTTCCGATTGCGTGACATCCGCCCAGTCATTGCATTTTCTGAAAAATATCCGTTTGCTAAACCTCTCGATGTGATTCAGTCTGAATTAAAGTTTCAGTCCAAATTGGCTGCCCGTGAATGGAACAGTGAATATTGGGTAACGCTCGCTATTGGGCTGGCGGGTTTTCTCCTCGGGGCTGTCTCAACGGAGTTGCTCAGTGGCGGTGATGCACAGAAAGTAGCCTGGGACGGCCTAGCCGCTGTGCGAGGAGTCGCTTTCTTCCAGATGCTTCTTTCACTGATTTGCTGGAGCATCTTCACCATGCAAATATGGAGGCTTTTCCCTGTTATTCGTATACACGCAATATCTCTCCTCGTATTGTGGAATCTCACAATGGTATCGCAACTCTTTTTCCATCTGAACCAAATTGATTTCCCATCAGGTGCCACACTTGGTGATATGATGTTAGGGACTCTCATCCTGTTGATTGTTCTGTTTTTCATCTATAATTTCGGAAAGGCGGTAATTGAAACGCGGAACTTGCATGTCGAAGAATACCATGTTCACGAGGATGTCCGTCTTATGGAAATGGAAATGGCAGAGCATTCACTTCGTGGTTGGGGCTTTGTATTAGGAACTTGGTTTATTTTGATACTTATTTCCTCTTGGGCTGGTGCTCACTTTGTATCCGAACGTGGTGGTGACCGAATTGGCTCACTCTCCGTTCACATTGTGGCTGGTGTTCTCTCGATGCCGCTCTACATGGGAATCATATGGTATCCACAACGAATGCTCGGCACTGGAACCCAAGTTACGACAAAGGCCGCAATTAACGCTGAAAGAGAAATTGGAGGTGTCCTCGCAGCAGAACTGCATCAAGAGTCTCAATGCCCTGAATGTGAAAAACCAATGAATATATACCGTGATGCGAATGGCGTAGTGATGGTTCCTTGCCCTTCTGCAGGATGCTCCAATTCAAATGCTGTTGGAACTGAATGTGCATCGTGCTCCACCCTATCCCCCTCTCGCCATGATTGCCCCCATTGTGGCATCAATGCGCCAGTTCTCGACTTTTTATCTGATATGGAGGCTTGGTAATGGACATCAATAAAATTCGAATGGAATTCCCGACACTACGTTCAGATTCCCCACCAGCCTATCTTGATAATGCCTGCGTGACCCTCAAACCGGATTGCGTAATACAATCCATTACAGACTACTACACAAAAACACCAGGATGCGGTGGGAGATCCGTTCATCGATACGGTACCAAAGTTTCGAGAGCAACAAACGAAGCAAGAATGAAACTTCAAAGGTTTTTGAACGCTGAATCTGCAAACGAGGTCGTCTTCACTCGAAATGCTACGCATTCCCTTAATCAAGTGGCCCACGGTATGAAATGGGCACCAGGCGATGTGGTTCTCACCACCGACCGAGAACATAATTCAAATCTTGTACCGTGGATACAACTGGAAAAGGAGCAAGGTATCGATCACCGTACCGTCGCTTCAAACCAAGACAATACCTTCAATCTTGAAGCGTTTGAAAAGGCATGTGCAGAAGCAGGAAATCGACTCAAGATGGTATCGATGAGCCAAGTAGGCAACCTTGATGGTGTACAGATACCAATCAAAGAAATCGCCCGAATTGCTCACGACCATGGTGCATTGGTATGTGTTGATGGAGCGCAATCTACTCCACACATGCGTGTTGATGTACAAGATTTAGGCATCGATTTCATGGGATTTTCAATTCATAAGATGTGCGGTCCTTCTGGAATGGGGGGTCTGTGGGGTCGATACGATTTGCTGGACAATTTACGTACAATTCAGTCCGGCGGTCAAACTGTTTCGAATTCAACCTACGATTCCATTGACTGGGCCAAACCACCTGCTCGGTTTGAAGGGGGGCTGGGTAATTTTTCCGGTATGATGGCAACTGGAGCAACCATCGATTTTCTTTCGAAATACGACATGAATGAAGTTCATGCTCATGAAATAAAACTCAACAGAATAATGACCAATGGAATCAAGGATTTGCCAGGAATCGAAATTATTGGCCCTCAAGACCCAAAACTTCGCGGTGGTATCTGTTCAATTTTGATGGGGAATTTACCCGCACATGACATAGCAATCTTGTTGGATGAGGCTGCCGGAGTCATGGTTCGCAGCGGACAGCATTGCGTCCATTCATGGTTCAACGCAAAGGGGCATTCAAACGGTTCATTGAGGGCTTCAGCCTACATGTACAACACTGAGGATGAAGCACGCTTGTTTGCCGAGACTTTTTCTGAGGCAGTGCATGCATTCTCTGCACAGTGAGGTGATTGAATGCAAAGCCCAGAGGAGTCAAACGAAGAGTATGCGTTCGAAGTCCAAGACATTCCCATAACAGCAACCACCGATGCAACTGAGGCAAATCTCGCATCTGTTCAGAAATTTGTAGCAGTGGGGGTGAGTATCTTGATGCTCTGTTCAATGATTTACATCGGGACTCTTCTTTTTTCCGGTGACGGCTTCGTAACCTATCGACCAGGAGATCAGGCACTTGAATCTCAAGATGTTTATTCTGACCTGATTGATTTTGACGGTATAAAATTGAACGGGAATGGAGTAACGGTTTGTATTGTTGATTCCGGGATCATGCCTGAACACCCAGACATCGATACTGCAGACATTGTCATGTGGAAGGACTTCGTTCAAGATCGAGCATCGCCCTACGATGATCACGGGCATGGAACCAGCATGGCAGGCATATTGATTGCTGATGGATGGATGAAAGGCATCGCTCCCAAAGTTGACCTCATGGTAGCAAAAGCACTCTCAGATGATGGCTATGGAGACGATGGGGATGTCGCAGAAGCCATTGATTGGTGCGTGACCAATGGTGCTGACATCATATCGCTCTCACTTGGCGGTGCACCGGATGTTTTGCCGTTTAACATCGGCTCAGGAAGAGGCTCCGACGAGGCAGCTGCCGATGCCATCGACCAAGGCGTGTTTGTTATAGCAGCTGCAGGAAACGATGGTGGTGACGAAGATGACGGAGATGTTTCAAGTCCGTGCAGTGAACGGCTCGTGATTTGCGTTGGTGGTGTCAAACAGAACGGTGAACATTGGAGTGGCTCTTCAACGGGCGATAACAACGGTCGTGCTTTCCCATTCATGTTACCTCGCTCCGACCCCAACCAAAAGCCTGAATTGGTCGCTCCTGCACAGAAAGTTCCGGTGATAAATTACGAAGGGTCGTGGTCATTAGTTGACGGCACAAGTGCCGCAACAGTCTACGTCACAGGTGCGATAGCCTTGTTGCTACAAGACAATCCGAGTCTTGGAGATTCGAGTTCATCAACCAATTCTGAACAAGTCAAGGAGTGGATTCAACAATCTGTTCAACCTGAGGAAGGTCAAAACGGCCACGATGACGATTATGGCTATGGTTTGTTAAAAATCCAAGCGCTCCTCGACCAAGCCAATGGCTGATATCACTTTTTGGTCACGGCAACAAGCGTTCCACCGAACAGTGGCATGAAGGCGATATGATGTGTTTCATTTGTCGTCTGGATAAATTCCATCCACTGATTGAACCCTTCGACCAGTTTCATACCTTCGACATCCGATTCCTCGACGTTTCCGAGCGGCATGTCCGGTTCAACGGTGAACAGCACACCACCTGGTGAAAGGAACGACAGCATCGACTCAACATTTCGGGCCCTGTTTTCAGAGGTACCATCAACGATAATTGCATCGTGGTGCTTCTCGAGAGGAGGTGAACCAATTTCTACTCCAGTCGAAGATGCAGCATACCAAGCGTTCGATTCGCCTGCCAGGACATCCAAGTTGCCGACCACAATTTTAGTGTACGCCTCAGCGTCATGGCGTAGCATCAAACGTCGCAGAATGACTGCAAACTTAGCACCGTCCTCAACCAGTTGATACCGTTCTGGTGGCTTTCCATCGAGTGCGAACAGATCGTAAATCCACGCACTTCGGTGCCCAATTCCAGCCCCAACTTCAAGAATAGATTTTGGTTGCAGTCTGCCTAATGCATCACGAAGTCTTCGAAGAATTGAGATGGACCATGTGTTCAATCCCATGTGTTTCAATTGGATACCAATGTTCGTGGCAATCTCTGGTTCATCACGTGGACGTGCAGGATCAGGAGAGAGTAAATGGGCCAGGACACCGTCTTTACCAATGTCATTCTGGACTGCTTCATCGCCGGCCATGCTGTATCCTTCCGGCTAAACTCCTTCAAGACTTGGTTTCGTAACAGCCGATGACTTCAAGCATGAGAGGTATGGCGCATAGACAGGGATGTCCATGGACGAGCGAGCGGAAGAAGACGGTTACATCGAGGATGATGAAGCTGAACTCCTCGAAGAAGACGAAGTACTTCTTGAAAATGCAGTTCATTGCCCTGCATGTAACGACATGACTGGTCACCTCATTCTCAACGAAAAACCCAAGGGCAATGGTGCGGATTATTTGCTTCAATGTGAAGACTGTAACAAAGTTCACACCGTTCACATTCGTCCTCCACCGGTGGTCAAGATTCCTTTCGTCCTCACCGAAGGCCCATCTTCGATGACCAGAGTGATTGAAATTGACGCTGATGAAGTTTTGGAACTCGAAGATGTTTTCAAAGAAGAAGAGAAATTATGGTCGATTAATCAGATTGAACGTAAAGATGGACGACTTCTCAAGTATTGTGTAGCAAGTGAAATCGCTCGGGCATCAGCATTGCGTTGCGACATGGTTCGAGTCAAACTTACCATGACACGAGGAGAAGATTCAACTGCAGATGTCTTGATTGTTCCCGCTGAGACCACCTATACTGCGGGCTTTCTCATCGATTTGGACGACCAGACTTGGCGCATTCGAGCAATCCATACGGGCAGGGGCCGTACACTCCGGGGCACGGTTGAAGCCCCGGACATCAAGAGAATGTACTTGCACGAGCCTCCAAATCCAGAATATTTTGCACCTCGAACACCTCGGGAACGTCGCCAAGCATGGAAGGAAGGAAAACTGGGATTCAATCCAAACCCTATTCTGCCTAAGGAAATTGTCAAAAAAGGCGTAACTCCGAGCAACAAAAGAAAGAAGAAAAGGCCTCGAAACTGATCAAGGCCGATTTGTCCATGGCATGAGGAAAGCCTTTGCCACTTGTGTTCCTATCGTCGGATTCTCCTGTAAACGACGGATACTGTATTCGTACCACTTTTCTCCATAAGGGATGTAGACTCGAGTACGGTGACCTGCTTTGGCGAGTTTCCTGCGCAATGGACCACGAACCCCGAGAAGCATTTGGAATTCATAGCCTGGGCCTTTCGCGTCTCGTTGGGGACCAGCATTGCTCCTCGGGTCAGGGATATTCGGGCCCATGCCGTATGCTTCGAGAGCTGATTTTGCATACTCAATAACCGGTACATCGTGGCTGGCGATTGAACAGTACGAGCCGGCTGCGAGCATACGGTCAACACAGGCATTCGTTGCGTCAACAATGTCTTGGTAAGCGGTATAAGCAATGTCTTCAGGCTCAAGGTAGATGCCTTTACAAATTCGATAGTCTGCATAAGGTCCAAGTTCAGTTTCCAGTTCGTTGATGTCGTCAAGAGTTCTGAAAAGTCGACCTTGAAGCACTGTTCCAACATTGGTAAGGCCCCGCTTGTGCAAATCGATGACGACCTGTATCGTGGAGGTTGTCACCCGGTGGTCTTCCATGTCCAGTCGAACAAAGAGGTTGTGAGAATGGGCAGTGCGAACGAGTTTTTCGATGTTCTCCATGCCCTTCTTTTCATCGATGAGAAGTCCGAATGCCGTCGGTTTGATGGAGAGGTTCGAATCGAGATTGTGCTCAGAAATGGCTTCAATGACCTTCAAGTATTCATCGAGGAAAAATTGGGCTTCTTCCATCGAAGAGATTTCTTCACCGAGGACATCAACAGTGAAGCATGCCTCCTCTTTTGAAAGCCGTTTCATGATTCCAACTGCATCCTCTAAGCGTGGCCCTGCAACATACCGGCGAGAAACCCAGCCGACAAACCATCGCGGCATACGGATGGTCATGGCCACGATTGATTTGGAAACCCATCCGACCATGCACTCACCTTATTGTGCGTCAGTGAAGGAGACTCTTGAGGCTTACCTTTTGCAGTGCTGGTTATTGAGTTTCAAGGAGTGCCCGAATATTCTTTGAGGTCAAGAGAGGGGACTGAAGCGTTTCCAGGTGGTCTCGAATCGCTTGCCTCTGCCAACCCTTGAACGCCTTTTTGTCCATGGAAAATATGATTTTCCCGTTTGGATACGCCATTTGAGTCGAACGGAATGCTGCGTCTAACGATTGCTTCCAGTTTCCACCCGGTAATTCTCCTTCCTCAGTTGGTGGTGTGAACGGTAAAGCGTAGGTGGCCAACATGTGGCCCAAGAACACACCATCGAGTTGTGCGAGTAAGTTTGCACGAGGTGCATAATGGCCACCACCAAGGGTAATCAAGACCAAGTCGCCTTTGTTTGCCTCAGCATCCCAATGTCCGAATCCATCGCTTCCATCTAATCCCAATCCGCGATGAATAATTCCAGCAAGGCATTCAGCAGCTGGTACATGTCCCCATGTTGCGTCGGTAGAACCGACTTCGATGAACAAGGAGGGGACTTCCAACCAAGGCCCATGGTGTGTCACTTCCAATGAAGTGTCAAATTCGAGGCCAAAATCGGTTGTTGATGCGACATGAAGGAGTTCTTTCCACCATGATGCCAAACGTGGCGATGGAGGCGGAGCATCTCCTGCTTTCCCGCCGTAAGGTGGCTCTTCATCCGTATCGAGTTGCATGACTCCAATCGGGTGTAGAGTGAGTGATGGACGGCCACTTGCAGCAGAATGCCTTGAAGGAAAAATCACTTCAGACGGCGATTCGCCAGTCGCTTCAAACCATCGTCGAGCAAGGAAATCTTCACGTAAAATGCTGCCAGGTAGAATCCATATTCGACAGTGAAGGCGGCTAAACGCAGCAGAACCTTCAACATCTGGTAGAGAAATCCATTCTGCGAGTCTCATCAAAGCATCGGCTTGATTCGTCGATGCGATGTCCGTCTCACTTACCGCAATTAAGACAACATTACTATCGCCCATGCAGTATCGATACATCTTCAGCATTTCAATACCGCTCATACGAGTATTGACAAGGTGTCACGAAGACGAGGCATCATGTCCGGTGCTACGGTGCAGCCACTGCCGTTTCATCCAAGCCAAATACTTCGGTGGCATGATGGGTATGTTGCCATTGGTGTCGACGGCGAGTTCCTCTTGTTGGACCATGAACTCAATCAAAAAGGCGAACCAAAAAAGCCATTTCCGAGTTCAGTCAAAAAGGCAGTCGTGGTGCAAAACCGATTGATTGCTACCTGGATTGAACATGAACTCATGGTCGCACGAATTGCTGGTTTCGAACTGGGGACAGATTTCGTGAACGGACCTGAAAGAGGCGATTTACGTACTCGAACGACGATTGCCGCAGCACTCCATCCTGCGGGAGCCGTATGGTCGCATGTCCTTGATGCTGAACCACTCGCACTGGGCTCAAATGATTCTCAATTCGCCTTCATGCTTTGGAGAAAAGGACTCTATGCTATGGGTATGGATGCTGGTGAGCATTGGAGATCAGCGGAGCCAAAATGGAAAGAACTTGAGAAGTTACCGCATGCAGAGGTCACAACTGAAATTACATTTGAAAGAAATTCAATCAAAGTTTGGTCGAGAGGTTCGGGCGTCAAAACCTATGACGCAGACAGTGGCAAACAAACCGATTCCATGACCGTTCAATACGATGGAATACTTCATTCAGTTTTTTCAGAACACGGTGAGTGTTTACTTTGCTACGATGGGGGTGATGTTGTCTGGTTTTCAGAGGGTGAAATTAAGAAAATCGAACACTTGAACGGTGCAGTTCAACACGCAAAGTGGAATGAAAAGCTACAATGTTGGCACATCGCCGGATGGAGAGAAGAATGCGTACTTTCTCTGGATTCAACCAAACGTGCACAACTTGAGGAAATCCCCGTACAGATTATCGAATGTATGGACTTTTTTTACCTTGTTTTGAACAATGGACACTTTAAGCGCTCTTCGCTGTAATCGGCACCCACTCGAATCACGACCATGGCGTTGCAGTAACTGTAGAACAACATGA
>DAXG01000016.1:21862-32406 GCA_002506275.1 Euryarchaeota archaeon UBA259
CCGCATCGACCGCAGGACTTGCGATCTTTGTGAACTGCGAGGAATACTCCAGGACCGCAGCTAGGACAGAATTCTGCCTTACGAGTGAGTGTTCCGTCTTCACCAACGGAATACTTTGACCACTTTGCGCCAGCCTTAGGACCGTCTCCCATCACTGGTCACCTCCTTCATCAGCAGGTGCTGCATCGTCGGAAGCGTTTCCAGAGCGGAATTGTTCATGACGCTTGTGAATGAAACTTGGTTCGACTGACATTGAAGATGTGTCTCCATAAATGAAGGCCATTCCGGTTGTAAGTGGTTGACCAAAGCGTGTATTGCATTCCTTGACGACAATGCAGTCAGGGTTTGATCCTGGCTCAAGGGTTTTGACGAGGTCCATAACTGCCTTACGAGAAGGTGTTGATTGGCCGATGTGTTGCCATCGGAAATTAATTTCCACTCGGTTGAGTATTTTGTTTTCTTTGCGTGATACGATTTCCATATTTTTCATCTCCTTAACGAATACTTACTTTGAGAGCATATTTACCGGGTCGGTCGATCTTCAGTCGCTTTGCAATTTCTGAGCGTGTTGGATTCATAATGATGACATAGCCTTGATGTTCAGAGGACACTCGAGCAGTAGGGCACCGAGGACAGGAGTCTACACCATCATCAAGAACAAGGTGACATTCACCGCATGCGAAAGGAATCTTTACCATACATCACACCTCACTGGTCGTCGTCTTCACCAAGCCAGTCGTGGCAGCCAAGTCCAGATTGTTTACTGGTCAGTCCAATCTTCGAACGGCGAGGGTCAGAAGTGTCTGGTGAAAGAGAAACAATGCGGGCACGAACGGAATCACCGACACCGATGCTGCGGTTGGATTGACGACCTTGAATAACACCTGCTCCAACGTTCGCTTCAACTTGATCTTCCATGATTTGAGACTTGTGAAGAAGAGCTTCCATTGGGCCGATTCGAACGAAAGCACCGAATTCGTTGACTTCTGAGACCGCTCCTTCAACGACTTCGTAATCGTCCATGCAGAACAAAACGGCATCAAAACGAACTTTTTGATAAATAGCACCATCGCCGTGAATGATACGTCCACGGCCGAGAGGCTCGTGGTTTGAAGTGACGAGAATGAAGCGGTTTTGTTCGTCGAACCGACCTTCGAAAGCAGTCATGGAGAGACGGTCGATGTGGTCGTTCAACGATGCACCTTTGCGCATGTACTCTGCTGGAATGCGAATAGTGTCTTCTTTTGTGACAATTTTATACATCGTGTTCACCTCTAGCCGTTCTCAAAAAGCAAGGATGAAGAAGGAGTGGGCAGTTCCCATTCCGTCCTTCACCGGCATTGCCTCGGGAGAGAAGTCGACCGTAGTCATTCTCGCCACTGACGACCCCTATTTAATCCACTCGCCCATGAAACCGTAGACTGCGGAAGAAAATGCACAACATTGCACTGGGTGCGAGACTCTTTTGTTTGGCCGAGAAATGGACTATTCATACGCACATCGCCATAAGCCATAACAACCCCCCGTCCCCCCTACACCTTGATGTCGAGCAATGCATTGGCTAGGACCGGGAAAATGTCCGGTGCAATCGTGCCGCTTTTGCTGTTCTTGTTTTCCTCACTTTCCCCCGTTATTCTTGATTTTGAACGAGACGCTGACCAACTCGGCTCCGAACAGATTCCATCCGCATCCGGCCCGGCCGGATTATGGGACGGACTTGACCAACCCTGGGGGCAATATGGACGTACACCCACACACAACGGCACTATGCCTGCACATGCCCCTGATGGAGGTCCTGGTGAAGGGAGCGTCGCAGACGTCAGTGTTTACGGTGTCATCGATAGCCCAATCGTAAACTGGGTTGGTCTTGATGATGGTTCTGATGCGTATGGTTCCATCATTGGTGATTTCTCAAACAGCGTATCTGCACCCCCTGCCGCACTCGAACGATGTGCTTACGGAGAGTTGTTTGCAGTGATGGTTTGGAAAGACGGCACTGAAAGTATCCTCGGCATCATGACCGGCGATGATGCCAAAATCGCTTGGCAAGTGAACCTCGGTGAAACTCTTGACATACGCTCCACACCAATTGTCCATGACATTGACGACGATGGTAAACCTGAGATATTGGTCGTTTACGACACCTCAAGTAGCCTGCAAATTGAAATGTGGTCTCCTGAACTTACCTGTTCGGAATCGGGATGGCAAAAGAATGGCCACAGTAACGAAAAAGTCTGGAGTTACAGTGACACCGACTATCGCATCGGTATTGGAAGCCCACATACACCCTCGAGTCAAACCAACCACCGCTCTGTTACCCAACCAATTCTTGCAGATCTTGAGATTGATGGCGTACCTGAACTTGTGATCGCAGCGGTTGACCAAAACACCGATGACCCAACTGTACTGTCCTTTTCTCTTACAACAAGCGTCCCATCGGAACCGGATTGGGATGTCTCACTTGACCGAGGCACACACCCATCTGACCCTACCTGGGCGGCTCTTGACGGCACAACCACTGCGATTGTGCTCACGACCATTGACTCAAACTCAGGCAACATGTGGATTTGGAGAATCGATGGAGCATCAGGTTCACTCGATTGGGAACGCGTTGCTGTTCAAGGAACCGACTCTGACACCGATTCACCACGGCTTCGTTTGCCCGGACCCGTGATTGTGCAATTGGATGAAGATGCGGCTCCTGAAATGATTCTCACAGTCCCAACGGATGCCAACGGAGCAACATCCGGAAGCGGTGCTCGATACGTTGGCATGGAACTCACTTCAACAAGCGAAATTTTCAATTTCCGAGCGCAAAACGGTTATGCTGACGCACAACCCTTGCCGATTGACACAACAGATGACGGCATTCACGACCGATTATGTTGGGTCACATGGTATTCTGAATCTTCAATTACGTTCAATCGGAAAGGAATGCTTGGCTGCCATGACATCAGCCTCGAAACTCCGATCAAGGAATGGACCAGAGATCTGCAACGTGGTACGGGTAACGACAACGATGAAATTGCAGTCTCATCTCCAATCTGGATGGATATCGTCGGAAACGACGAGCCGGAAATTATCGTGGCTTTTGGTCAAAGACTGTGGGCATTTGACGGTGAATCCGGTGCATCTGCTGACATCAACAATCAATGGTCATCGCCGTTGGCTATGCCACATCGCGTATGGGCCGGCCCTGCAGTAGCAGATATGGACGGCGATGGAACGCTCGACATTTTAATCGGTGACACATTGGTATCTCAAAGCGTGGCTGATTTTGCACCCTTAGCTGATGGAAGAGGTATCAGTTTCAACCCCGCTGAACCAGATCCAGGTCAACAAGTCACCATTACCGGTCAATTTTCGAACATCGGGACGATGGAAAACGACGATGACCTTGATGTTGTCTTGTACATGAACGGCAATGAAATCAAGCGCGAGCGATTCGATGATGTGGAACCTGTAGCGCCTTCAGGTGAAGGCGGCCCTCTCACATTCAGTGCTGTCATTGATGCAGAACTTGGAATTCATAACATTACCATGGTTCTTGATGTGAATGAGAATTTAACTGAAGCAAGGGAAGACAACAATATGGTTTCTGCCGAGTTGGTTATTGTTGAGCCGTACGTGGCTCAGATTGATGCCCCCTCTGAAGTCACCCGAGTATCGCCAGGTACGACTGAATCGGTTGAAGTGAACATTATGTCAACCGGCTCACGTACTGTCGACTGGTCACTCACTTGGGATGACAGTGCCTTACCGAGCGGTTGGACATTCTCTCCACAAACCGGTGAGTCACTCCAGCAAAGCCTAACGCCGAATGCTCCAATGGCAATCATGTTTGAAGTAAGCATACCAAGCGATGCCATGGGAGATGAGAACAGTTACGTTGACCTTACCTTGACCTATGTGGGGGATTCTTCGGTTTATTCAACCGTTCGAATGCCTCTCGAAGTTTTGCGTACTCGTGGCCTTTCTGTAACCGGTCCAACAGGATTGGCAGAGAGTGACGGATACGGACGAATCCAAGGGACCGCTAAAGCATGGATGGTTGTTGAAAATTTAGGTAATGCCCAAGAATCTACAGCCTCCATTGACTGGACGGCAACCTCATGGGGCGGTTCACCTTCACTTCACACTGCTGATGGAACAGAAATTTTTGCCCTAACACTTCAACCAAAAGAAGACATTGAATTATTCGCACACCTTGATGTTCCTGCATCTCAGAGTCTTGGCTCGACAACATCGACTACGCTCACACTCTGTATTGGTAGCGGTGATGATACACTCTGCCAAGACTTGGCGGTTGAGTATACTGCTGTTGCCTCGACGGTTGAACCTCTCCATTCCCGTAGCCTTCCGAATTCAACCCTCTCATGGCAGATCGATACCGACTTGCCGTTTTCCGGAGAACTCGCTTGGAACATGATGGATGCGCAAATGATTCAATCAGGCTGGCAATGGACTGCTTCTGGAGCACTCTCAATAAACGGCTCCCGACTCGAAATGAGCGGCAGCAGTGATGGTTTTGCCAGTGGTGTGCTAACACTCTACCTGCCACCGGACGCAGTACCGCAACGGCATTCGTTTGTCACTTCTGACACTCTAGAAGACCATTCGAATCTCACATTCTCATTGCAAGTATTGCAAATTTTCCGCTCACAAGCAACCTTGCTTGAACCACTTCCGGAATCCGAAGGAGAGAGTGTTTCAATGAACGTCAGTGAAGGCCAGAGTGTCCGACTACGGCTCGAAAACCCTGGCAACGGTGAAGATGAATTCCTGCTGACAGCTGCTGCTCACCCGATTTCGGGACAAACTCTTCCACCACCGGTTGAATTTGAATTCGTATCGCAAGAACAGCGGATGCTTGGACCACTTGCATACACCATCGCTACTGTTGAAGTTACACTCGGCGAGGAAGTACCAGCGGAGAGCCCTTTCGAATTGCATTTCCAATGGACATCACTCGGTGACGAATCTGTGTTTGATTACGTCACTCTTCTGGTGGAGGCAGAGCCAGACCACCGATGGAACATCAACTTGTCAAATGGAAATGAAAGTACTGTATCACCAAGTGAAGAGGTCGAAGTGGCCTTTACCGCACAAAACCTCGGGAACGCAAACGACACACTGAGGATTGTTCCGTCTTTCACACACTCGCACGCAGGAAACGATGCCTCAGTTTGGCATGCAGATGAATTCAACGGTGAAGTGTTACAGGTAAATGAATCAGAAGCGTACTCGTTTTCCTTTACCGTGCCAGAAACAGCATGGGCAGATTCTGTGGCATCGATGAGTTTCGCAGTCTATTCCGATGAAATACTTGTTGACACGATTCCAATCCGGTATACTGTGCGGCATGTATCTGGCTGGAGTTTTAACTTAGCAAACACTTCGCTTACCATTGACCCAGCTGGACAAAACCTCACATTGACAGTTGAACAGCGAGGAAATGCACCTCAAGCACCGTACTATGACAAGGCAGGTGCTGGTTGGAACATCAGTTATCCAGAGAACGGCGTCATCGTCCAACCAGGTGAGTCAACGACCGTGACTGTTTTTGTTTCACCACCGGAATATGCAGTCGCCGGAGAAATCGGTATTCTCAAAATACGAATAAGCGATGCAGACGGTTCCGGTTCGACCATCCAAGACGTACCGGTCAGAGTTGGTGATGCACCGAACATGACCCTTGGACACAAAGGTATCTGGAGGGTTAACGACCAAGGTGGGATGCCCACTGCATGGGTCGAAAACACGGGTAATGATGTAGCAGTCCTTGAACTCGGTGTGTCGGGATTACCAAACGGATGGACCATCAGTGGGCCAACCCAAATGGTGGTCGCTCCTCAACAAGTACTGGGCATCCCACTCAACTTAATACCGAGTCAAGGATGGAGCGGAGAAATATTCCTTGCAACTTTGGAAGTCACGCACCCAGTGCTTGGGTTACACCTACTCGACATCGAAGTTGAAAAAGGACAATTTGGATTTGCAACTACGCCTGTCGTACAAGCAACTACAGGCAAAGAGGTCGGCATCGAAATGAACACAAATACGCTTACGGGTGATTTTACCAGCAACGACCAGTTTGTTGTGCGTGAAAACACAATTTTTGTGACGGTAGGTTCGGATTCCGATGAGATGGTTTTGATCTCGACGTCCGATACCAATGAATCGATTTCGTTGTACTTAGCCGGATATCAATTGCCCGAGGTTACAGTCGACTGCTCACTGCTTTCCAGTGCTTTCAGCGAATTAGGCACTGTTGCGCTTACAGGAAGAATCGGTGAGTGCAACGTTGAAGCGGGTGACGGTAGCGTCTATGCCACACTGCTTCTGCTCAGTTCAACCGGAGAGCGCATACAATTGACTCAAAGTTCGATTGAGTTGGGTGCCAACGAAAACGGGACCTACGAAGTCAATGTTTCATCATGGTCGCCGGATGCAGGCAGCATCAATCTCGAGTTACTGGTCGTCGATTCCTATGGAAGGACGCTATCATCAACAAACGTATCAACGCTATCTCGAAGCAGTGGATGGAACATCGGCATATTTTCGTTCACGTCGAGTGACGGTGACCTAACGATCAGTATTCAACGTGAGCAATATCAACGCCTCGAAGACGTGACGTGCCGTATTCATGTGGTTGACAAGGAATCAACATGGACCACGACACGGGTCGTTGACATTGTGACATCTGATTACGCACCAGTTGTTTTCATCAGTAATCCTCAAGGGATTTCCGATAAGCACCTGCTCGAAGCAACACTCGTGTGCGATGCACCCTATGACATCGATGACAATCCTGATGACAATACGGTGACGACGATATTCTATGCCAAATCCGAGCCTGTTGTTGAACAAAGTGAAATGGTTACAATCGTTATAGTAGCAACCGTTCTTCTCATCGTGGGGTACTTCACAGGAATGCTTCATCCGAAAGGACAAGAACAGGAAGAGGAAATTCAGGAATCAAAGACCCGAGTCCCCGTGTTGCCATCCCCTGAAACCCAACCGAAAGATACGACAGAAGATGAGGATGAAGAATTCTCGTTCGAACCGATACCAGAAACATTGGTCGAAGTTTTTGAAGAAGTCATGGATGAGCCTGCAAAGGTCGACGAGGTCATAGAACTTGATGAAGAACTGGACGTCACCGCATCGGGACGCCTCGCCTCACTACGAAGCGAAATAGAGGACGGAGAGAACAAACCTGAATCCCGTGAAGAGCGGATGAAGAGATTATTTGGCGACCGGTGAGAAGCAAGGGCTTATGACCGCTTGACGGTGGCGGTCAACCATGGACCTCAAACAGTTTGAGGGGGGAACTTCACCCTTCATCACACTTGACGCATGCAACGGTAACCGTGCAGAAGCAGTCCTTAATGCACTGGAATCAGCTGCAAACGGTGATGAAGCATTGTGGAATACGCTTATCACCAACGATGAAGCGTTCAAAAGGCGACTTATTGAACAAGGAATGAGCAACCCTGAGAAACGCTCATCCATCAGTTGGGATGACGCTACTGTTCTTTTCATAGGTTGCGTTGAATTATCAAAAGATGGCAAGCCATTGCCAATTGGTGATGGTATACTACGGGAAAAAGTCGGTCGTTTTCCTTGGGGAGACGGCTCACTACTCAACTACATGCACGAGTTCATACGACCAAACGACCAAAGAGGAAGCAAGAACGACGACGGGTATGAAAAAATTGTTACACTCATTGAAAACCTTTCACAACGATGTGGACCCTCGCATGTGGGGCATGAACGATACCACACTGGTCAGGCCGGGCTCAACATTCGTGGGTTTCTCAGCAAGGAGCAAGTAAGAGAATTACGCTTAGCACTGTCAGGAAGATCATGGAGCGTCACTGCAGACGAGCCAATAGATGGTGGGATGAGGGACGTAAGCCGTAACCTCATTGCAGTGTTACGGGCAGCAGAGCGACGCGATGTCGGTATGTTCTTGCGCTCACACGCTTAATCAAACTTCTGCGATGTCAAGCGCTCGTACATCGAAGCATAGAGATTGGCAGTTTGGTCAATGACGTGTTGAGGAAGAGCAGGAATAGGTGGGTCATCGGTGCCTGCATCACGAGCAGCCTTGAGAACTGTTTGATGCCCTGTTTCAATGTAATGGGTTCGAACAGATTCTTTGGACAACTCGATGCACTCACCGTTTGCATATGCTTCTGCATCCCACCAACGGTCTTCATCAAGTGTACCAAAGGTATCGACCAAGACGACTTTGCGGCCAGGTCCCAAAGCAAATTCTTTCTTGCCATCAACATGGATGAGACCGTTCTTTGCAGCTTCTCGCTCAATCAGCGCATCGACTTTAAGGACGGCCTCAAAAATGGATTCCAATTCCTCTGGAGTAATGTTCGATATTTCCAACGCTTCTTCATTGGAAATGTTTCGGTCGTATGCTTCGAATTTCGTCGTCACTTCGAGGAAAGGTTTGGAAAGTTTAGCTCCGTATTCACAATTTGCATCGACACCGAGTTGTTCGGCAGTGAGTTCTCCTCGTTGGAATCTTCTCCAAGCAGAACCAGAAAGATAGTGACGGCAGATAATTTCGAGAGGAACAAAAACCCATTCCATATCGCGAGGGATTGCTCCAGGTTCTTTGATGACCTCGACCTTTCGAACAAGACAGCGATCTGCTGCATTGACTTCAACAAGATGAGTTCCACAAATCCCCTCATCTTCGATAAGTTTGAACCAGTGAGCAGTTGTACGGTTCAAGGATTCACCTTTACGAGGGATCAACGACGGAATAATCTGGTCGAACACAGAAATCTGATTTGTAAACCGAAATTCGAGAATGTCAGGGTCATCGGTTGACCAAACTTGCTTCACTTTGCCTTGATAGAGCATCGCTGCCATACACGATGACCGTAGAGAGAGGTCTTTGAACATTTCAGTGCAACAGCAGGCTCAAATCAAGCCCAAGGCATCTTCAAGACGGTTCAATTCAGGACCAGTGGTTTCAGTACCAGCTACTGCACCGTTGTTGTTGGCACAAACCCCAGCACCCACATAGGGGGAGCCAAAGGCAACTGTACCGACCATAGGAGAAACACCGAGTACACTTTCAATGAGTACAACTTCATCAGGAGTGACGTCAGGGTGAAGAAGAACGCCTTGGTCATTGGTTACACCAAGGCTACCAACGACATCTTGCCCTGCAATGGTTGTGGCTGCCACTTGAACGCCCATGACGTCTGCCATGATTTCCAATCCATCGGTTGGAATGCTTGGTGAAGCAATTGCACCCTGTTCATTCACGAGGAGTAGATTACCAGCTGTATTGACACCACCTTCCATAACGACAACATCACCAAATGAGGTGAGCATGTCAATGTCAGATTCAGTAGCGATATCAGCCACCGCCATGCCACGAGAATTCCCGGCGACTAAAGCGCCGATGAGATTAGAACCACCGATGGAAACAGCGTGCATTTCAAGTTGAAGGGTGGCCTCAAGAATATCGAGAACCAGTTGAGGCAACTCCAATGGATGGAGCAATACATTGCCTACAGTTGCCAGATGAATACCGACTTGGTCGCTTCCAAAAATATCAGCTGTGTCTATTGGCATGAGGGTCTCTCCAAGCAGTCCGTGTTGCGTAGTGGTTATGGTTCTATTGAACGCAAAAAAGGCCGGCGCTCCAATGGAGAGCCGGCCTAGCGCCCACCGAAGTGGGATTTTGAGGATAGATTCGAGGAGAAAGAAGAGGGGCACAGTGACTTCCTTTCCCGTGGACTCTCGTACCACAGTAATGGGATAGACGCAGGCAGGCTTGACTTCTGGGTTCGGAATGGGACCAGGTAAACACTACCGCTGTGACCGTGCACCCATCTTCCTTCGAATCGGATCTATGAGTACGACGATAAACGTCGCAATGAAATATGAATTGGCATGAACTATTAGACGAAGGGCACTCAAGGTGCGGATACGCATACGGAAAAAGATGCTCGAACGTTAGTGATGCTGGACTGAATACGTCGCCGAAGCTTCGTACTTACATCCGCATTCTATTAATCTCGTCTTTTACGAGTGTTCTGAGGTGTCTCGTCTTTGGGGTGGCTTCGAGCTTAGATGCTTTCAGCTCTTATCCTTCAGGGCGTGGCTACCCAGCATTGCCTTGTCAGACAACTGGTAAACTAGTGGCCCCGAGCCCTCGTTCCTCTCGTACTAAAGGACCTCTTCCATCAGACACCTTACACGATTCTACCACCAAGCAACAAACCTGTCTCACGACGGTCTAAACCCATCTCACGATCCCTTTTAATGGGCGAACAACCCCACCCTTGGGTCCTGCTGCAGACCCAGGATAGGAAGAGACGACATCGAAGTAGCAAGCCACCAGGTCGATGTGAGCTCTTGCTGGTGACAACTCAATTATCCCCAAGGTAACTTTTCTGTTATCTACCGGCCTCAAATATAAGCCTGGTAGGTTCGTTAGGCCCTGCTTTCGCATCGTCGATCGTTATTGTGCCGATCCACGTCAAGCCAGCTTTTCCCCTTAC
>DAXG01000028.1 GCA_002506275.1 Euryarchaeota archaeon UBA259
GGTGAATACGACCTTGATGAGTAATCAAGCGGTAATGTAACGTGCCACACCGTACGGTGGCTCGATTTCAGTTGAATCCATTCCAACCCACTGTTCTCGTATGTTTTGATCAGCGATACGGCCGATGAACTCCTTTCTTCCCTCATCGGTGGATAGAATCCATTGTTCCACGGTGTATGCTTCTCGAACCTCTTTTTCTGCAACACAGAGGACGAGGTCTACTTTTTCAATTCGTGATGCTGAAAGTCTCCATGAACGCCGAGTTGCGTCATAGAGTTCACTTGGCGTCATACCGCTGCGCCACGATTGGCTTATTTTCAGAACGAGAATTTCCTTTTTCATCTCCAATCAACTCAGACGGATTTGACGCCTTCGGGCCACAGCACGAGTATCAACGTCTTGCCACGTGTCTTTGGCGTGTGTGTTGTCTCTCGGTTCATCCAAACCAAAGAGCCAGTTGGATAAGTTCCATCTTCATCCCAGACTTCACCTTCGAGCACGATGTAGGCTTCTCCACCGGGATGGCTGTGCGGCATGAAAGCATCAACGGTGACTTCAGAGTCCGCTTCATACAGCACCAAAGAGCAAGCATCTTCACGGTACAAGCGTCCAAGTCGAACACCGGTGCCGAAGTCTTTCCAGCGAATGTTTTCTTCGAGCCAAGCTTTGTCGATGTTAAATCCGAGCCAATCCGCCATGTTGTGGGTGAAGGTCATGTATCGCCGAAGTGGCCTTACCACATGAGTATTCGGATGAAGAGTTGTTGAAGAGCAACGGGGATTGATTTGAATACGGGGGATTCTATGTGTCCTTTATGGCGACCCCGCTGCATTTTCCTGAAATCCCTCCTGCCGGACCTTGGGATGGATACGTATTGGTCGTAATTTGGCTTCCCATGGTGTTGCGGTTGTTGTTCTTAGTGGTGCCATTCCGTCGTGCCATCGCTCAACTTGCACCGCATTCCGGTTGGGCATTCAAACAAATGCGTGAATTACCTGTCAAAGGTTTTGGAATTTTAGCGATAAATGAGATTTTAGCGTTTAGTATCCCCCCATTGCTGGTTTATTTAGTACGTTTAACAAGCGACCCGCTCGGTTGGCAGGAATGGAGTGAAGTGTCAGATACGGGTTTGGCAATGTTGACACTCTTTTTGTTCGTTTGGATTTTCTTTGATTTGCTGCGCATCAGCCGAGTCCGAAGGATGATGAAAGCAGTTGAAAAAAGAGACATTACGAAACTCCGAAAAGTCGCTGATGCAGGATTGGGGATTCGTCGATGGTTGACGAAATTCTCTGGTAAGGAGAATAAATCAGAGAAAGAAGATGAAGCAACTCTCAAGGAAACAAGCAAGAGTGTTGCCAAAAGCTCACTTGCTGTTTGGGGTGCACGTGTATTAGCAGTGCGAAAATTGTCTCCCCAGGTACTTCTCACAGGACTTGCGATTGGTGCTGCTGTAGAAGTCGCCAAAGTCGGTGCAGGGAAAATTACCGATTCCGTAGATAAAAAGATGCAAGTCGAGTTTGATAAGATTGCTCAAGTCAATACGACAACACTGCTGAAATTGCTTATCCGAGACCTCGTCATGGGAATTTTCCCATTGATTCTTTTGGCTTATCTGCCAATGCTTCTGGGATGATTTCTCCGCCATGTTCATTGAGAAGCGTCGCAGCCACCAACATGAGGGACGACCGTGTCAATGCTAATTCTCATGCGCCATGGACAATCAATGTGGAATGCTGCAAACTTGTTTACCGGATGGGTGGACGTTCCACTCACACAGAAAGGTATCGAGGAAGCCCTCGATGGGGGAAGGAGAATTGCTCATTTGCCCATTGACGAAGTCCACACTTCAGCGCTTATTCGTGCTCAAATGACGGCTATGTTGGCCCTAAGCCAACATCAATCGGGCAAAACGCCAATATTTCACTACGAGAATTCGGGGGATTCATCGAATTCCAATGAAGGTAAAATGGCTGCATGGGCGCAGATGAATGAGCAAGCCGACACTTCCCAAATTCTACCTGTTTATGCTTCGTGGAATCTCAACGAACGAATGTACGGTGACCTGCAAGGATTGAATAAACAAGAAACTCGAGACAAGTTTGGAGATGAGCAAGTGAAAACCTGGCGACGTTCTTACGATGTGCCTCCACCGAATGGAGAAAGCCTTGAATTAACGGCACAACGCACCCTTCCTTACTTCTCTTCGTCCATTCTCCCTTCGATAGATGCTGGGAAGAATGTGTTTGTTGCTGCGCACGGTAATTCCTTACGAAGCATCATCATGGATCTTGAAGGGCTCTCTCGCAGGGAAGTGCTGTCCCTTGAAGTCCCAACAGGAGTCCCCATCGTTTACCAGCGACAAGAAGGTAACTGGGCTCGACTTTCCGAGTTTTGAGGTGTTCACTATGGACCGTTCTACCCTCCAAAAACGAGGAATTCTTCTGGTTCTCCTCATCAGTTCACCGTGGCTCTTGTGTCAAGCATGGATTGCAGTTGGTGCGCCGGATGAAGTGTTCACTGCTATGCCCTCTTGTCCAGATACCAGTTCAAACTGCGCTCATTTGGGCGGTGGGGAGACCTATCGTATGGATGGAGAATACGCTCTAACGCTCAATGCAACGATTGAGGAAGTGTGGTCTCAAGTCGAGCAATACATCGATGAATCGGGTTCCGATGTGTTGTTTGAAGACGCAGCAGTCGATGGAGAACGATACGTTCACTTTGTCGAGCGAACCACATTCTGGCGATTTCCAGACGACATCTCTATTTCTGCCACACCTATTGGAGATGGCTCATCGTGTCAATTAGAAATGCATTCACAGTCTCGACTGGGGCAAGGTGACCTTGGCGTGAATCCAAACCGTTTGGACAGTATTTACCAAGAAATCGTTGCAGGTCTATGAAGCAGGCAACGCTTTCCAACCGTAGGGAAAACCATCGTCATCAACCATCACGACGTTGATTCCCAACCCATTCTTACGAAACGCAATCAATTGGATTTCGTGTATTTTGTGACCACTTGGTGCCACCCCGAGTACCTTCAAATTCTGTCGGAAAAAAAACGAGCGCTTTCGGCTTTTGGTCTCAACAGGCTGAGCCTCTACCCCCACCCGTCTTCGCACTCCATCGACATCGTCGAACCAAGGAAGAGGGCCTTCGGGAGAGAAACGCAGCCCGAGAATCATGTCGACACCAGGCGTTTCCTGAGCGGCATCAGCATCAGCATTACTCGGAATTGCAGGTGCGTTGGGGTGCGTGTGAAGCCAATGGGTGAATCGACCCGCACGAGAACCACGGGATGTCGAGAACATATCATCGGTCCAGTCTTCGGGCAGATGGTGAACAGAATAGGAATCTCCACGGTTGACAATGTGGGCTTCACCGATGATGAAGCCCTGGCCCTGAAACAGGCCATCAGTGTGCTCAGGACCCTTGAACTTCGCCTCCACTTCAGGATGGTGTGGAGTTTTAGAATCGATGTCCATGCCAACGAGTATTTCATCGGGTAACGCTTGTAGGGCCCACCAGACCAATTCTTCGAAAATACGCCCTGGGAGATGGATTTGCGCGGTATAGGATTCTCGGCCATCATAGGATTCACGGTTGTAGGTCTCCATGAGCTCCTCCAGCCACGCTTCGACCATCGCAATCGTTTCTTCCAGTTGTTCTTTATGAATGAAGTCAACGGTCATGGCGGGATAAAACCTTTGAAGAGGGTCGAACCAAGCAGCATCATGGCGAGGAAGAAGGGAGGGTTTGGCCGATTCATTGGCGCTCTCACCGGAACGCCGTACGAACGTCTCTTGAAACAAGTTGACAAACTTGTTACCGAGCACGAAGACGACGACCGAAAACTTGCTCGAACACTCAACAAACTCGTCAATATCGTTGGTGAAAACTATGAGCAAGAAAACATCGATGAAGAAGAACACGACCTCATCATTGAAGCCATCGAGGAGGCCGACCCGGAGAACCGAACATTCGGCAAGTTGTCCGAAGACGAGGATTCTTTCTACGCTGGCGCAGTTCCTGACGCCCCTGAATTGAAACTCGGAAAGCGAAAAAATCTCGATGATCTAATGCAAGCGAAGGGAAATGAGTTTGTCGGCAGTTATGGCCGTGACGAGTTTGAAGAATTCAAAGCTCGAATGAGCGACGATTTCTTGGCCGAATCCGATGACGCCATTCGAAAAGGTGACCATCAAGCAGAGATTCGGACTGAGAACAGAGTTTTCGGTGACGAAACTGAAGAATTAGAACGCCTTAAACAACAGATTTCGCAAGAAACGGGTTTAGTTGACCCCAACGCTGAGGACGAGGAAGCCTTCGAACAGAGCGAAGAGGATGAAGAATTGGAAGGCTATTCAGTTGATGAAGACGGCGTCGAATGGTTTGAAGATGAAGATGGATACTGGTGGTATCGAGAAGAAGGCCAAGAAGACTGGCAGCCTTACGACGATTGATTCTAAGAAAAATCTCTCAAATCTGGTAAGTCGCCGGCTCTGCGTTGTCGAGTTTGAATTTGTTGTCCACTGACTTGTTGCATTTGTGGCATGTCTGGGTCTTGATTTGATTTGAGTTTCTTTGAACGAATTTGGCTGTATTGCCATGAGAAACTGAGAATGAATAAGACAGAGAGCATTCCAAGCGTTGAATTGTTCGAAGGACTCATCAAAGTGAGTGAATTTCCAGTGAGCAGCAACATAGCACCCATTGTCCCTATCGAGCCCAACAGACCAGAGACCAACACTGGGAGCACGTTTCTCATCCAGCGAACTGAGAAGAAGGCCAAAATAGCCATCACGCCTTGAATCATGTCGCTTTCCACAACTTCGATTCCTTTTCCTTGGAGAAACTCGAAGACACCGGCAAAGCTCACGTAAATCAAAAATCCAGCCATCAATCGAATACTCAATTGTATGGTTGCCGCCATGAATGCGCCGCAAACGACAATCAGCGTGATCATGATGTACAGTTGTCGAATTTCAACACCGAATTCTGTGGCCAGCGTATGTGTTAGCGGCGTGATGAGGAAGCCAATTCCAGCACCCGTCATTCCAGCAACAAGTTGCAGTTTTTCATGACCTTTGAACATTAAAAACAGGGATATGGCAAGCATAATCGGCCCAAGATACGGGCCAATGCTGGCGATTTCAGTCAACAAGACTGTACCTGCATCGTCTACAGTAGGACTTGCCATGTCAAAGCGATGGTGCAGGTTGATTTAGCCCTTTCACCCAAAAAAGGGAGAAATCGAAGAAATTCAACGGATTAGGACGGGATTGGTTGTTGGTCCCACCATGGGGGGGAAAGGAACCAACGGTCATCATCAACCGGGCGGTCAATAAGAGGTAAACCGATAGTTCCTCCATCAATACTCAATCCACCAAGAGGGTTTCCAGCGCAAGGCCCTGGGAGGTAATCTTCTCCAGTTTCTGTTAATTCGACACGTAGGGAATGGCCGGCAGGAACGATCACATCCAAGGGATTGAACTCCATCAACATCGTATAGCCGGTTCCAGGTGCTGTCGCTTTGGCTTCATATCCTCCATCGCGGTATCGAATATCCATGGTTGCATGACCGAGACGTAAATTGGATGTGTCGTCATACATCGTAGCGAAGATTTGTCCACCGTTGCAGACTTGTGTTGTCACTTCAAGGTGCAATGTTGGAAGTCCTGATATGTGCGTTTGATTGTCAAATACAGGACTGGTCATCGTTACGGATGAGCCTACGCCGTTGACCGTTCCGGATGCACCGCTCCAATCACTCGAGAGGTCGTGAACCATCAGCGATACGTCTTCGGGAGGCCAAGTTTCTTCAACGTGCCATCGTCCATCGTTCGTTTGGATTTGGACCATAGGTTCAGGTTCTTCCCCAATGTCTTTGAGATAATAGTTGAACCATCCAAACAGTTCCACAGCCCAATCCATTCTGCTCATGTTCGGGTATGCTTCAGACCCGTATCCGGAAGATAATTCGCTGTGTCGGTCAGGTTGGTCTGGGTAGTTGTGGGCCCATTGACCGGATATTGCTCGAGTATTGATTCCAGCATCGCGCAGCAATTGATAGGTTGGGAAAGCATGGTATGGGTCTACGTTCCAATCCTGAAGCCCCCAAACAATGTAGACGCTGCCCTTGTAATTTTCGAGCACATCCGGCAAATGTCGGCGTTCATCCCAGTAATCGGACCAGTCTGCTCCACCGAACTCAGCCCAACCCCATGTACTCCAAGGGTTCAGCGGCCCAACCAAGTCGTCACTGCACATGCGCACATCATCGGTGGTGAGGTCAGTCGTTGCTGCTTGATAAGCAGCATCGTAACCCATAGCACGTGCTTCTGATGAGCCGTTTCGATAGAACATTTCTTGAACGCCGATGGAGCCAGAAATAGGTACAATTGTCTTCAAATGTTCCGATGGATTTTGGGCAGCCTCCCAATTTGTCGTTCCAGCATAGGATTTGCCCATGAGTCCGACGTTACCGTTCGACCAGTTTTGTTGGCCCAGCCAATCGGTTGCGGCTTGAATCCCGGTTTGCTCGCCAAGACCTTTGACATCTTGGCAGTGAGTGGATTGACCGGTGCCAAAGGTTGATGCTTGGGCAAAAGCGTAGCCGTGTGGAAGGAAGGTGTCGTAGACCCACTTACCAACGCCTCCGTCAGGAACGGTATTTGGAGATGAATCTTCACCGACTCCGGGCATTCCTTCGCCTCCAAAGTCGTAGTAGGGGTGAATCGTCATAATCACTGGAATCTTTTCGCTTTCAGGGACGTTCGGTAGCCACAGAGCAATGTGCATCAGCGCTGGGCCAGGGAATCCAACGTCTTGTTCACTGGCTGGAAGTTCTACTTCGATGAAGTGTTCGGTGTATGGTAAGGCTTCATAGGTTCCGTTTACGGGCAATTGAGCTCGCAGTGTATCCATTGGTAAGTCCATAGTATGGCGAAGTTGAAGCGGTGTATCCCACCAATCGCTGCTGAAACTTTCCTCGTTTGATGACTTCACCAACGCATCGCCAAAGGTCATTGCCAGCAGCAAAAACACGACAGAAACAGCGATTGTTGAAACCGCTGAGAAGTTCAGTTGTCGGCGTCCATGATTCAATTCTTCAATACCACCGGCAATGATTTTCTGTTGCGGAGCATCAGCGATGATGGCGTCTAAAACGACCTCCACATCATCGTCAGCGTCACCTGCCATGATGTTGCCAGTGCATTAACCATCAAGAGCATGACGCTTCGGCGTTCATGCTGCGTTTGCTGCTTCACGGGCTTTTCGAGCATGGGTAAAGGAGCGAATGCAAGCAAAAGTGTAGACTCCACCCATCACCAACATGAGCAACTGTGCTACGGTCGATGCAGAGAGGTCTCCAGTGACCAGACCTTGAAGCCCCATCCCTCCACCAAGGAAGGTCAAGAGTCCAAACACAACAGCGATGTGCATCCAAAAATGTGAACGCTCAGGTTGACGGGTTGCCATGATGCTCATTGCAATCAATGGCAATCCGAAAAAGGCAGGAATCATTGAGGTGAAACTGGTCATGCCGGTACCGAGGTAAAACCCAACACCTTCCAACACCAAGGCCCCTCCAACCAGCATGGTCAATCGGGGAACAGTCTGTCCAAGGAATGTGAAATCACTCATGGACCGAGTAAAACGGGCTTGACTTTTGACAATGCCGATGATTCGACCATTGAAGCGAGCGATTCATGGGGGGGTACTCTCTCGGCGTAGCATGAAAGGGCGTCTTGCAGTAGTTCTCGTTCTCAACTTACTGCTCATGAGTTCCGGGGGAATCGGATTTGCGAGCGCTGATGACGACCAGCCAGCTTGGCGTTCAATCGGTATCGACCCGGCTTTGTGGAACGATGGGCCGGTCGAAGAAGATACTCCGATGAAAGAAACGTATCAAGGGAACGCCATTTTTGAAATTCAAGTGTCGTATGTACCGGCTCTGGGTGCTGAACGTATTTCCGGCAGAATCACACTTGAATTGTTTGAACAAAGGGCTCCCATAACCACTGCTAATATGATTAAAAATATTGATTCTGATGTGTACAATGGCATCTTTTTTCACCGAGTGGTAGAGGATTTTGTTGCTCAGTCAGGCGACCCCACTTGCAAAAAGTTCGGAGTTTATCCGGCAACAAACCCTTTGGAGCCCACCTGTGGAAGCGGTGGGACCGGGACCACAATTCCTTTGGAACACCATGAAGAGTTGTCCCATGTTGATGGTGCAATGGGGATGGCTCGAGGTGCAGAAGAAGATTCAGCGGACTCCCAGTGGTACATCGCACATTCCGAACAACATGGACTCGACCCTGAGAACCGTGATGACGGAGGTTATGCTGTATTTGGAATTGTAAGAGACGGCATGGTTCATGTTCGAGGGATTGCAACTTCACCAACCGTCACAAATCCAGCAAGTGCTCAAGGTTTCCAAAACCCTGGACCCGATTTACTTGGCCGTCCGATCAATGAAGTGCTCATCATCACCGTCGATTTGGTTGGTGTTTCGGACCCTGACGGAACTTTGCGAGGTGTTGTCAAGGATTCGAGTGACAGCAAGGGCTTCTTTGTTTTCTCTGTTGACGTATCGGGTACATTTTTCAAATTGACACTCGTTGCTCTGTTCCTTATCGCTGTTCTTGGGTTGTATATTGCACGAATCGAACAGCCGTTGATGTTGGAGGGACAGGATGCCAACGTTAGTTTGGACGCTTTCCTCCTCGACGACGCGATTTCGTGAATCAAGCGTCTCTGCTTTGGCAATACACATCGAGCACCACATGACGAACTCTTGGAGAGAACCACTTTACTTTCTCCAAGTGCTGAGATTCAATCGACCAATTCCTCTCGTGCGCCTCGGCCAAATTCCTCAATTCTTCGAGCGTTTCTTCCTTCCAATTCTCGATGTCTTTCTCTTGAACATTCATGTGGATATGCAACCAACCTCCACTTGGCTTTAGGCACTGAATGGCGTGTCCCCAGACGCGCTCAGTAGAAGGCAGAAGTCCGAGGTGACATCGGTCTGCTTGACCGTAAATCAGCGGTAGCAGTTGCTGATTATCGCCTTGATGTACGATGATTTTGTCCTTCAAACCGTTGGCTTCTATCGCCCATTGAAGCCCTTCAATGGAATGCGGGTTCATCTCAAACGCATGCACCAGCATCGCTTGACTGCGATGCGCCATATGCAATGCGTAATACCCCACGCCAGCATAAGCATCGACGACGACTTCTCCGTTCATTGAGATATTTCCAATTCGTCGCCGTTCGGTATTGTTGCCTGAAGAGAACATCACTTGGGTTGCATCAAAACCAAACCGAACGCCGTGGTCAAGAAATTCAACCCAGCCGTTGTCTCCCAGCAGAAGTTCTGTTTGTGAACTACGGAAGGTATCTTTGGCGATGGAATGCTGGCGCGCTAAGCGTCCTCCAGAAAGCGCTTCAGTCACGCACCTCCACAAGGATTCGAGTTGCGTCTCTGAACATTGGTTCAGAAGTTTTGCCCATTCGGAGCTTGCAAACGCTTGCTCAGGTAGGACGATGAGATCTCCTAATCGCTCCCACTTGTGAGGACGTTGAGAGATGAGCGCACCCAATTCTTCGGAGGCAAAATTGACATGAAGCCACCGCTCAATGCCCCGTTGAAGTGCAGCATGAGGGTTATTTGATGGTTCTGCTTTTTCGAATTCTTCTTGGGAAAAAATGACTTCGAAAGACAGGTTTTCCAAGACCTCGAATTGTTCCGGCACTACTCCGAGCCTAAGAGGGAGCAACAGCGTCTCACCCCTACGCATTGGCCTCCACCCCGAGTCGAGTAAATCATGTTCATCAAGAAGCAGATGAAGCGTCTCACCTTTTTCCAAAGGGCATGCTAAAGCATTGTAGCTGGCGGATATCGAATCTGAACCAGACATGGTTGCCCCAAGAGAGCAACGACTTTGAACATGGCGTGGTAAGACTGTACCATGTCCCGCACAGGCGAACGACCTGCCCGTCTCAGTTTTTCGGTACCCGTCTTCCTTGTTTTGGTTTTGACCTTGCACCTTTATGCGCCTCTCGTTTCAGCTGCCAACATGACCTCATGCCTAACAGCATGCGACGAATACGACAGCAACGAAGA
Organism: Euryarchaeota archaeon UBA259; assembly: GCA_002506275.1. Classification (GTDB taxonomy): domain Archaea; phylum Thermoplasmatota; class Poseidoniia; order Poseidoniales; family Poseidoniaceae; genus MGIIa-L1. The sequence goes on from DAXG01000028.1 coordinate 10,136, forward strand.
CTTAACACCTCATCGTCAAGATTGGATTGAAGGTACTTACGATTTCACGCTTCAAGACACTTCAACCATCCGACTCGATTTGGTTTGGGCCATACGTGAGTTTAACCGCACAGCACTCGGACTTGACAGTATACCTGCGGTTCAATTGGCACTGGCAAACGACGGCCTCGATGCAAAAGATGGTGCTCCAGCCGACTTGATTCGAGATCAATTCAATACTCCACTGCCCAATTCACCTGGTGTTCGAGTGCAAGACCAACTGATTACGGAAATCGATAAATCCATCGAAGATTCGGTCGAATCAGGCTTTGGTTCAGCCTCTTCACCCATGACCGATTACGTCAGCTCATTCACCAACGACGGAGTTACTGTTCAGTGCTCTATCGATGAATTAACCGATGCTTCTGATGAAGGAGCGACAACCAACAACGCCTTTGAACCGCCCATCTGCATTCAAAGCAGCGTCGACATCACTCTTTCCCCAGACACTTTCAACCTCGCATCGAATTCTAATTTGGACCTTGAGAGAGCATACCAGGGACTTCTTGTGATGGGTACTGAAGTGACTACAATGTTCGACCTGGTCGGCCTTCCTGGTCACAAGTCCTCGTATTCGTTTAACCCTCCTGATTACGCGACCATCAAGAGCGTTGATGCCAACGGAACTCGCGCAGCACGCCCAGGACCGCCAGCATATTTTGCGGGTGAATGGGAGATTGACCACAGGAACGCTGGAGAAAACGACGACAACCTCGCTTTACCCATCGAAGTCGAAATGGTGCATCGGAACAGAACAGACACCTCCACCGTCGTGATACCGGACGGTGAAAAAGCACTGGATTTACAGATTCGTCTTGATTTGAGAGTTGAAGAGGCAGCATCCTTGGACTTCATAGTCGCTTTACACTACTTGGATCAAGAGACCATGAGCGATTGGGGCATCTCGATGATGAGTGTGGCCGAGCGCGCAACGATGAATCAAGTAACATCCGACGGTATCCGTCTTGCGTATCACAACGATATCGTGGACCTTTCCAACATCACCACTCAATTCCCGGTAAATACGATTGCTGAAGGCATCTCCTCGACGGTGGCTGGAATGGAAACGATTCAAATGAACCCGATGACATGGGTTGACACGACGTCCGGTGAAGGCATTTCTGGCCCAGATGGCGGTCTCAATTTCACACATTCAACGGGATGTACAGAAATCGTTCCACCCAACAAGCCGTTGTACTATTGTGTCGAAGGCCCGAAAGCCATGTCCTATGAACATCCGGTTTACCTGCGTACAACGAGCCAACCGTTCTCTATGCGTTTGCTTGATATCATGAAAGAAAACAATGAAAATGAGGAAGTGGCAGAGGTTCTGGATGTACTTTCTACTGAGGATTTCCGGCGAGTTATGAATTCAGGTATCGAGTTTCAAACTTCACTTGACAGCGGCTTCCTTGCTGGTATAATCCCTGACAATCTGCCTCCATCAGAACTTACATTGGAAATTATTCTCCCCGACTGGATTCAAACAATGGATGGTTCGGATCGAATTACATTGAAGGAATCCCTCAATGGCGACGACGAACTCAGTATTTCTTTTTCAGGTGTTAATCAATACGATTGGCGCAATGTTATCAAAAATGAAAACGGTGATGTGGCTTGTTATTCCAATCAATCAACGTGTATCGCTAACGTTGGCGGCTTGGATGCTATGGAATTTGATTTCAATGAATGGGACCGTTCTGTTTCGGTGGAATTTGCCCTCGATGCCAGTGTGGCTTTGCACCGTATCGGCATTCCTCAAGACCGTATTCCAACGTTTGAAAATCACAGTATTGGAATGGAAGCAATCCCTTCGGATTTGATACGGCTTGGTGTCGATATTTCCAGCCGGTTGGCCTCTCCGTTAACTCGAACGCTGAACTTTTCCGACTACTGCACCGATGAAATGAAAGAATACATGCCGGTCTGTGCAGAAAACATTACTTTTGTATTCTCCAGCGAAGGCATTACGGCATTTGTCGATCGTTTGGGTGATGTTTTAACCGATTTCATTCATCAAACCATTGCCTATTACCTCGAAACCCATTCGACGAAAATCAAATCCGTTGATTTGGATGCGTTTGTTATCGAATTCAGCATTGGTGGAATCGATGCTCCTGATTTCGTGGTCTCTGATAACGAAGGAATCTTCCTTTCAATGAAAATCCCCAAAGTTCGATTCAAAATGGAAGTGGACGGCAACCTTGCAGAAATGTGGACTGGCAATTTTGCATCTGCTGAATATACGCTAACAACAACGAACGCTGTTCAAAATTTGATACTGGGGCCGATGGCGAGCATGGTCGATTCCTTCAGCAACGCCCTTACGTCCGGAATCTTTTCCATATTCTCTCCCTCTGGTGTTAACATTCCTCCTGAGCGAGTAACTGTGCCCTTTTTCCTCACCAACAGTACGGTCAACGAGGAGTTCGATGTGGGTTGGACCGGCCCGTTTACTGTTACAATGCCAAAGGGTCTCGAATTCTCATACCTCAATTCGTCTGCAGGCAACATCGAGATTAAGGAAGTCGATGGCAGGCAACAGATTACCTACAATGTCCCGTACGGTGAATTTGAAGACGACATCACGTTCAAGTTCAAAGTGAAATGGTATTTCTTCTTCATTCAGCTATGGAAATACTTTGGAATCGTCGCTATTTTGATTGTTCTCGCTGTACGTCGACGTAAGAAACGTAAACTGCGCAAGAAGAAAATCAAAAACGCGGCTAAAGCGCATTCAGCCCATAAAGTCAGCATAAATCCAACTGAATTCGCTGACCTTTCTGGCTTCCACAGCAAAGGAATACATGGCGATATGGAGGCTTTGAAGGACTATCAAGAGGATGTAGCCCCTCCTCTTCCACCGACTTCATCTGCGATGGGCGACGACAGGTTTGACTGATTATTCGTGCAACGCCGAATGAATTCTCATGGCCAGCGAAGGGCCAATACCGGGAACTGTTTTCAAATCTTGAAGTGAAGCATGAGCGATTCCTTGCCGGCCACCGAAATGCCTCAACAAGTTCTGCATTTTCTTTGCTCCAAGCCCTTCGACTTCTCCCAACGGATCGTTAAGTTTTCTTCGACTCCGTCGCTTACGATGGAAGGTGTTAACGAATCTGTGTGCTTCATCTCGTGCATGGACCATCACCCGGCCTTTACGGTCAAGAATAAGCGGTACAGCATTCTTTCTGAAGATGGTCTCTTCACGTTTCGCAAGTGCAGCCAGTTCAAAACGTCCAGTGAGTCCGTGTTCCTCAATCAATCCAGAAATGGTTGAGAGGTGCGTTTCACCACCATCGATGAGAACCATATCAGGCCATTCATCTTGGCGCTTCAGCCAGCGCTCGACCACTTCTCTCATCATTCGTAAATCATCCATCGCTTCCCCTTTGATGGTGTATTTTCTGTATTCTTTTTTCTCTGGTCTGCCGTTACGAAACGATACACTGGCCCCAACCCTTTCATCACCCAAAAGTTGAGCCATGTCAAAACAGACAATGTGGTCAAGTTGCTCGAGTCCCAGCAGAGCAGCCCCTTCATCAGCAGCGCGCTGTTCAAGTGAGCCACTGGTTTTACTGGACAGTTGGACGATTTGGATTTCAGCATTTTGTTGAGCGAGGGTTTGGAGAGTCACAAGGTCACCGCGCGCCGGTATGCGGACTTCGACCTTTGAACCACGGCGCTTTGTGAGCCATTGCTCCGTACCGTCTTCAAGCGGTTCAGGCGTGACCAGTAATCGCGGCGGAGTTCGATTCGTGTAATGTTCGGACACGAACATCGATACGGTTTCATTGACATTGCCTCTGTGCAGCATTGGCCATACCTCTTGCCCCTGTACGACGCCGTTGTTGGCATGGACGACAACAACTGCTGCTAAATCTCCTTGAACGCCAATACCCAAAGCATCGCAATCACGGTAAACTTTGCTGGAGACGACGTGTTGACCTGTTGTGGTTCGGATGGCCCGAATCATGTCTCGACTTTGAGCTGCTTTTTCGAATTGCATCTCATGAGATGCAGCGTCCATCTGCACGGCAAACTCTTCCAATAATTCTGCAGCATCACCGTTGAGAATACGTTTGGCAGCATCGACACTCTCAGCATATCCTTCACCCGAAATACAGGGCCCGGAACACAATCCAATGTGCATGGAGAGGCAGCCCTGAGGTAGTAAATCCTTGCAGTCGCGAATTCCAAATTGGCGACGCAGTAATTGCATGACTTGTTTTGCTGCACCAGCATTTGGAAACGGCCCCCAGCGAGCGCTTTGTTTGGGTGGGTGACGAGTGTACATGATTCGGGGAAACTCTTCGTCGGTGAGCACCAAGAAGGGATACGATTTATCGTCCTTAAGCATCGAATTGTAACGAGGTTTGTGTTGTCGAATCAGTTCACGCTCGAGGATGAGGGCTTCTTCAGGATTCGGAGTGACCATGCACTCGATGGAATCGGATTTCCTCACCAGTTCGGGAATCATTTGACGGTCTGGATTGGCTGCGAAATAGGAGCGAATTCGCTCATTCAATCTCGTTGCTTTTCCAACGTAGAGCACTTTTCCCTTTTCAGTCTTGAAAAGATATACCCCTGGCTTCTTCGGGAAGTCCACCGAAGAGAGGGTCACTGGCATGATGTCGGCTTGATGCCCACCCACATAAGGCAACCCATCAACATCGGATACCGATGAATCGATGTCGAATCGTTCATTATGGAGAGGTGTTTGGGGATGTTTGATACTATGAAAGTGAAGGTTTTGTTTGCTGTTCTGCTCGTTCTTATACCGGGATGTATTGAGGGAGTCGATGAGGAATTTCCATCCTCAAACTGGGCTTTTGATCCGATGTATAACGGTACATACAGCAATGTCTCGCTGAATCTTTTCCAAGGTGAAAGTTTGCAAAATGCAACCGCCACTTACACCATCACCATCATGCTCAACCATACTGCGGCTCCTGTTCACGCCGATAACATGTTGAAGCATATCGAGGCAGGAAATTACAACATGTCGACATTCCACCGAATCATTGATGATTTCATGATTCAAGGTGGAGATTTTGAGAATCACGATGGATCCGGTGGCTATGCAGCCGATTGGTACGGTTATTGCGGTGGCCAAAGCGCTTCAAACCAATCCGAATGCGAGCAAACTTCGTGGACCATTCCGGACGAAGCAGACAACGGCCTCATGCATTATCCGTGCGTCATTTCGATGGCCAAGACCTCTCAAGCCAACACCGGTGGTTCTCAATTCTTCTTGATACCTGATGACATCCAACATCACTATTGGCTCGATGGAGTCCACACCGTGTTCGGACAAATCACCGAAGGTTGTGAACATGTTACGACCCTCTCAGAAGTTTCAACAGAGCCTGGTGACCGTCCAGTTTCTCCAGTTGTCCTTTACTCCGCAACCATCAATTGATACATCTTGAATCCTCACTTCGATTCAACCCTCTCTTGATTTAACGGGAGAATCTTCAACAACGGGCTGATTTTGCAGGAGTTGTGTACCCTTACTTCCGCCTCTTCCGTATGGCCGTTGGTTCTGCGTTTCGAAAGAGGAAAACGGTTGATTGGCGAGGGGATTTTTACACCACCTATCGTCCTTTGATTGGGGACTTAGATGTCTATCCTGAAGTGAATAACGGGCGTCATTTTGTTTTGTTTGACTTGGCTCGGTATGACCTCGCTTTTACCATTGGATTGGTAAAATACGTCCGAAAAAACCGCTTAGCTTTCGTTGTTGGCGGTTCGAGTATTCGGTATCGAAAACGGCTTGCACCTTTCCGAAAAGTACGGATTCGAACCCAATTGGTTGGAATGGATGACAAATTCTTCTATTTTCAGCATACAACTGAACAAGCAGGAGCAGTTTGCTCTTCGGCTCTTGTTCGGACTGCGTTGCGAATGAAAGGGGGTACGGCATTACCAATGGAGGTCATGACAGCACTCGGTTTTGAAGCGAATACGTTCATGGAACCATGGGTCCAAGAATGGGCGACTTGGGACGACCAAAGGCCTTGGCCGGAACTTCATGCGAAGCAGTGAAGGATATCTAGAGTTTGACTTGTACCTACACTGAAGCAGAAAGGGGTGGACTTAGAAGGTGGAGGCGTCTTGGCTTAAGCCATGTCAGGAGAACTCTCTATGCCTCAAGAGCGTCTCTTGAGATGGTTGGGCAACTACTCGACCAGCCTTGAAAAAGCATGGGATGTGACACGAGAAATCTCGCTTCCTGGGATAAGTGAATCCCTTGGTGTCGTTCGTTCAGCGCTTAATGTACCACTCACACAATTGGAAAAACAGGACCTTGTTTTCAAGCGAATGGCGCATGTGATTGGCGGTGGCTCACGCCGAAGAAACGTCTATCATCTCACCGAAGAAGGTCGAAAACTTCTTTCCACATTGGGTGATGATACTTCGAAACCTCGGAAAAGCAGTTCCGAAGGAAGAATGTTTGGAGACGCACCTACACCGGGCACCGTCTACGGGCGTTCTCCTCTAATCGATGCTGTTTACGATGAAATTCATCAGCAGCATTGCCTTTTCATCAGTGGATTGCCGGGAATTGGAAAAACTGCGGTTGGCCTTGCCGCAGCAGGGAAATTGGTGTCAAATGGATTGAATGTGCGTTGGTGTACCGCGAATGAGTATTCTGATTTTGAGACACTGTGCCGTTCGATGTCGATTTTGAGTGAATTACCCAGCGATGCGGATGCTTTGGCAGAGCACTTGGCTCAAGAGTGTAAGGATGAGGTATTGATTGTCGATGATGTCCACATGATTTCTTCACGGCATTTGGGGACTTTTGTTTCGATTTGTCAGCATATGAAAGGGTTGCAAGGTCCAAAAATGATGTTCATCGGCCGGGAATCTTTGCCAGGGTTCGAAGCAATGAACCGCGTCTCTATACCCCCGCTTGAGACCAACGAGGCAGTGAAATTACTCGGAAAATCTCTTCCTCGAAAGGAGGCTCTTCACATCGCTGAACGACTTGGAGGGCACCCTCTTGCTCTCCAGCTGTACCAACAGGATACGGCTTTACCTGAGGAAAATGCCGACATACAATCCTATGTTGAAGACGTTGTCCTCTCGACTCTTGACACTCCAACTCGTTCCGGAATGGACCATCTCGTGTTGCTCCCCCAACCTGTGGAGGCGAAGAAGGCCTACGACGATGAGATTGTAGGGACGCTTGACGACTATGCATTCTTACGATGGACCTCGGGCATGGAAAAGATGGAAATTCAACACCTTGTTCGTAATGTCCGACGAACTTCGATGTCCAGTGAAGAGAAACAAAAATTACATCGTTTAGCGGTAGGACATTGGGAGACTTGTGCTGAAACTGCTGACGATTATGTCGTGCTTTTATTCCATCGCATTTGTGCCCAGTCCGAAGGACTTGACGCCCATTGCACTACTGCTTATGAACGATTATCACCCTCTCATAGCAGCGCACTTTCAGTCTTGTTGGAACAGGCGATAGAGGCATCTAAGGCACCTTCGCATCTGCATTACCTTGCTGCTAAAATTGCTCTTGAACGCTGTGAGCCGAAGCACGCTCATCGTCATTTGACGGAAATCGAGGATGAAGGTTCAATCAATGAAATTAACATTGGATTGGCTTACCTCGAAGGCCGACTTCAAGATGCAGAAAAAAGTATTGAGAAGGGGTTTGAACTTGGAAACCAGCATCAAAAGAATCAATTGGCATTGTCCGCAGCATCTCGCCGATTGGATGATCGGATTTCGACGGAACTCAGTAAAGATGCTGCTAAAGATATCAAACGCTATCTTTCACACATCGAGTTGCCTGAAGACGCAGAACAACGAGCAGTGACGGTCGTGGCCCTCACCATGGTTCAACATGCAGTCGCCTTAGCAGAGCGTGATTTTAGCAAAGCCGATACTTTACGAGCCAATCTCTCTTCGATTTCCAGTTTGAAAAACGGTATCATCATCGGTCTTGAAGCCAAATCCACATTGGTTCAGATGCAGGATAATCCTGTGGATTTAACCAACGTCATCGAATCAACTCTTCAAGCCATTGAAGTTCAACCGAGCCTTACTCACCAAGACGCACTCCGTTTGTCTCTTGTGGAATCGTTGTTGGAACTGGATGTCGATTTAGCCCAAGAGCATTTCAAGAGCGTCACCAAACCAAACTCCTCTCCAAGCAGTATGATGCTTCATCGCCTTCATGCTCGGTGGTGGTTTTGTAAATCCCATCTCCAACCTTCGCTGCAAAAAGTTGCTCTCAAAGAAGCCATAACGCAACACAGAGCTGCTGGTTGCCCTCGGGCAGCAAATCAACTCGAGGCCTTATTGCACAGTTTGTTGTAATCACAACTCGGCGCCAATAAGTGTCTTGGTATCATCGATGCCGTCAATGACTCGTATTTCCTCGACAATGCAACGCGTTAGGACAAATTCATCTTCTGCTTGGACTCGAGCGATGAGGTCGTATTCTCCGAACAACATCCACCGGTCTGTGACGTATTTGATATCATCCAATGCTTTGCGAACATCGCTTTCACTGCCGGGTTTTGTTGTGATTAATACAAATCCAATCGCCATATTCTTCACCTCAGTACTCTACTGCAATCAGTGTTTGTGTGTCTTTCACACCTTCGATTTGACGGAACTGAGTCATCAGCATTTTTGTCAGGGTTTGAGAGTCATCTGCAGTTAAGCGTGCAAGCAAATCAAATTCGCCGTAGAGGGCATGAACTTCTGCAACTGAGTCATGGTCCATCAGTGAAAGATAAACCTCGCGTTCGTGCGCTGGCTGGGTCTTGAACAACACGAATGCTTCGGGCATAGACATCCGAAATCAGGTTTGGCCTTATTGCTTGCGAAGGTTTTTGATTGACAGGAGGAGCATCGGACTCACAGCCAATAGAACCCTTCAAGTGCTTTTGCGTCGACCCGAAGGTATGGAAACAAAGCCACTGCCTCCAATCACGGGATGGTTCATACTGCTTTTGATGGTGGGGACTTCGATGGCAGGCCTCGTTCCTGCCTACGATGACGGTACTTCGGCGTTGGCTGAGCCAGAACCGAGCATCTTGGCAGAGGCTCGTTCTCAAACCACGTGGACGGGTTCTGTCACCGTCACGACCACTTACACAGTTTCAGTTTTTGATGAATTAATCATTTCACCGTGCACAGAAGTCGAAATGGGTTCTGGGGCAAGAATCTACATTGAGGGACGTCTCACCGTGGAAGGTACTGAAACCTGTCCTGTCGTTCTTACTTCGCTTACTGGTTCGGACCATGAAGGCATTCAATTCAACAGCAGTTCCAACAACAGAGGCTCTAAACTGGACAATCTCTCGATTGAAAATTCGATTTACGGCATCACCATGTACGGTAGCAATCCAGTGATTCACAACTTGACCATCCTCAACCCAGACCGTGTTGGTATTGATTTGTTCAGTTCATCATCACCTCTCATTTATGATTTGGTTATCGACCAAGCCGGACGATCTTTACCGTTTCAAAACGATTGGAGATATGGCCTTGGTTTGTCGGTAGGCTCAGGCTCAACGCCATTGGTTGACGGTGCAACCTTCACCGACCATTTGACTCGAGCGATCAACATTTGGGGCGGCTCAGGTGGTGTATTCCGTAACCTGGTCATGAGCAACATCAGCGGTTCCAGTTGGGTCATCTCTGCGGGCGTGTGGGTCGAAGACAGCCAACCTTTGTTGACCGATTTGACCGTCGACCGTGCTGATCACGGAATTGTTGTTCGCCATATCGATGACGGTGGATATACTCGCGCAGTGTTCCGTGATTGTACCGTCTCGAATTCGATGTATAGGGGCGTATATGTCGACAAGGAAAATCATTCGAATTACACCAATTATGAGACTGCTGATTTTACTAATTTGACCGTTCGAGGCACCGGTACGGTAGGTGCAACAACAGCAAACCTTGCTTATGCAGCCATCGATGTTAACGCCACTGGTGCTTGGTTTGAAAACACCTTAATCGAAAACTCGACATCGACCGGCGTTCGGATGTATTATGCAGATTCATCGACAACGTTCCGAAACCTTACGGTGAGGGATTCTGGTGACCCTGGGCAAGGGCCGCACGAAGCGGGCCTAGCAATAACTTGGATTTTTTCTTCTGCTCCGGTTTTTGACGGCTTGGAGATTTCAGGTTCCGTCGGTCCGGGAATCCATTCCTACAAGGCTGAATGGATTGGAAATGATTTCTATCTTCATAACAACTCAGGAGATGGCGCTTATTTGGATTATTCTTCGGTCGACATCGAGGGTCTGGTTCTTGAAAACAACAGTGAATCTGGTGCACATCTCTCGAACAACATTGACACCGCCCTTCGTAATCTCACAGCTCATTATAATGGACTTTCGGGAGTAACCGATGAGCAAAAAGCAGGTCTTTTCTTTGACCGTTCGAAAACGGTATCTCATCCTTTGCTTGATGTCGGATGTTACAGTTGCATTGTAACGCATTCCGGCGGCTCAGGGATTCTTATTCGCGACTCTGCTGACCTGTGGTTAACCGATGTGGAACTCTCGGACAACCATCACGACCACGCTCCTCTCGACGCCGACAATTCTGGCTTGACACTTGGTCAACAGGGTGGCATTATCAACATCGACGGTCTTACCATCGATACTGAGCAAATTGGAGCTGCCGTTCATCCAGCTGTTCTCATCAACCAAGCGGCAGCCAATATTCATGATTTGACCATGACAGGCAACCATTCAGGCCTTCAGTGGGACGGTCAGAATCACAACAATTACCCTTCACAATTGAGTAACAGCGAGTTCAGTGGAAGCGGTTGTATCGTTCTGTCAAACCACCATGACCTCTTTGGAGTCGGAAACACAATCGCTCCAGAATGCACGGGAACTGTTCAACTTGTTAACAGTCAAGTTAACTGGTCGGGTTTGACTGACGCTTCCTCTTCTGGAACAATTCTCCAATTGGATTCAAACTCAGACTTGCATTTGCATCAACCAGCAAACGTTGATTTGAACCTCTCCTACCCATCCATGGCCTCTGGAGCCACAATTGATGTGGCATACGATCTTGTCGTATGGGTGATTAACAACAACAGCAACGGAATTCCTTCTGCCAATGTGGATGTCACATTTTCTCAATTTGAGCCCACTGTCCAGGATTCAACCAACGGCCTAGGATATCTCACCCTCACAGACTTTATCGGCGAACGATGGACGAACACCGGTTCATCCCCCTCCACTGACGCCTCGGTTTCATGCGGCTATGACAGCGTATCAACCTCGACAAGCGTCATTCTCAATCAGAATCAATTGGTCCATTGCCTCCTTCCACTTGAGAACCAACCACCGTTCCTCATGTGGACTTCGCCTTCTGATTCTTCGGTGTTCTCATCGCAAGGCTCTGTCGAATTCAATGCCTCAGATTCTTGGGATCTCGATGACGATGAACTTACTTTCTCATGGACAAGTAGCCTCGATGGCGATATTTTGGCATCTTGCACAGGGCAAGGTCAAGGATTTGAAAATCAATACAATGTGACGAGAGGGTATCCATTCACTGTAAATGGGAACCATGCAGGGAATTGTACGCTCTCAGACGGCATCCACTCAATAACTTTGGAAATATGCGATGACGCAGGCCACTGTGTTACTGAAAATCGAACAATTGAACTTGTCAATCAAGCGCCTACAATTCTACTTGAAGTCACTCCTGCTATGACGCCATGGTCCGAACTGGTCATTCCTCGAACAGAACATGTGCGATTGGACATTTCGGGAACATTCGACCCGGAGAACGACCCACTCAAGTGTTGGATAGACCGCTCATACCTTGCTTCGACAGACGAAAGCACAGTTGTCGGTTGTCCTCCTGAAATATGGATGAATTTGACCATGGCAGAGACAGTTCCTTCAATATTCACCTTGACTGTATATGCATCCGACGGTGTCAATACGCCATCGAGTTACACTATTCCAGTCGAGTTATACAATGAAGTTCCAGTACCAGAGTTCACTCTTACTCGTGCCGGTAACGCCAGTGAAGACTTGGTGACCTTGGACGGTACCGCTACCGTTGACCCCGAGGGTGATGTATTGGAGGTTGAATTCTGGTCAAACCTTGATGGCCAACTGTCTTGGAACGATACTGAAGAAGGAAAAGTGTGGAGCGGTTATCTTTCTCGCGGCGTTCACAACATTGAGATGAGGGTCGTTGACGTTCGTCCTGAGCACATCAACTCTACCCGTACGACGACCCTGCAAGTTACAGTAGAGAACTCTCTTCCTCGTTCCGTCATTTCAGAACCCCTCGAAACTCAAACATACCTTTCTTCTGAACTCATATGGTTCTCTGCGAATCTTTCCGGAGACTATGACTCAGCATGTTCGACGTTCCCTCTCGATGGAAACTGGCACTGTTCAGCATTTGAACCCAGCAGCGGATCGGAATATTTGGTGGTCGATTGGCAAAGCGATTTGGATGGTAGGCTCACGCCTGAGGGAGAGGATTGGCTGATTTTTGAAGGACGCTTAAGCGCAGGAACTCATACCGTTACATTGAGTGTTGATGATGGGATTCACGATCCAGTGATTGCATCTCAGACAATCGAAGTGCTGACTTCAGCGCCGGTTCTTGACATGACTTCACCCGTCGACGGCGATGTATTCTCGTCCAACCATGTCATCGATTGGGACGCTCGACAATCCGTTGACTACGATGAAGATAATTTCACCATGACCGTCCGGAGTAACTTGCTCAATGAACCGTTGTTCTCCGACGTATCTACAGCCATAGTTCATCAATCAGCACTTCCAGCAGGTGAGCACAGTATTCAGGTTTCTCTGATGGATTCAACCGGCAAAGAACAGCTTACCTCGTTCTCTGTCGTCATTATTCAATCCGACCCAGTTGCTGTTCTTGTTCAACCGCAGAACCTTATCTCTGTGTTACCCGGTCAAGCACTTGTTCTCGAAGAGCAATCGACAGATGCAGATGGAGACATGCAGAAGCGAGAATGGCGGAACTGGTTGGTCACCGGCAATTATCAGATTCTTTCGACCTTAAGCAGTGATTCGATCACACTGCCCCCCGGCCAATACCACCTTTCGTTGTATGTTGAAGACAGCAGAGGTGCTTCTTCTGAAGTTCACGTCAACATCACGGTGCAATCAAGCCTGCCGACGCTCTCGAATCTCACCTTCATGCCCGATGTTTTGGTTGCTCAACAGAAGAACACATTCAGCGTACGAGTCTTGATGGATGACCCTGATGGGACCACTGAAAGTGTTCAAGGTACAATCGTTTTCAATGTTCAAACCTGGTCGTTTAACCTGACCGATGAAAATGGAGATGGTTACTGGGAGGGTGCTGTTGAAATGAACCCGGCTTCCGCCGGACGGCCCAATCTCAAGGTCATCGCTACCGACGGTACAGGAGACGATGCGATGGTCGATATTCTTAGCATTACTTTGTCCGTTGAGGAAGCAGAGCAGGACAGCAGGGCTGCTTTCTTTATCGCAGGTACCATCGGCTTTGTCGGTCTTCTTTCCTTCATTGCTTTCGTCGCCCTACGCCGTCAGAAGAAGGCAGAATTAGCGATGATTGACTCTTGGGATTCATTTGGAGGTTTTTCTGCAAAGCCCGAATCTGGAAAGACATTGGTGAGCCTTGAAGGCGGTGCAATGGAAGGTGCTACTGAAGTTCTTGAAGACAGTGAAACATCGTCATCGATGGATGAGGAATCACCTGAGATCACACCTTCCGAGTCAAAACCAGTTACTGGAATGGACCTTGATTGGGATAACGTGTGACAAAAGTCCGCAGAACTTCTTTAATCTAAGGAACGGACCAATGTTCATGGACACCACTACATTTCGTGTCTCCAACGCTCTTGAATTTTCAATTTCCAGTGCAGCAACAGACCCCCCTGATGGCTTCGACCGTGAAGAATCGAAAGCAGTTGTTAAGCGCCTGACAAAGCGATTCCAGTCTCTTCAGAAATTGATGTGGGCTGAACGAAAACAACGCCTATTGGTAGTTCTACAATCAATTGACACCGGTGGGAAGGACGGCACCATTCGTTCAGTCTTTGGTAAGATCAATCCTCAAGGTGTCAAAGTTCACTCGTTCAAGAAGCCAACAGAGCGGGAATTGGCGCACGACTACCTTTGGCGTGTTCATCCTTGTGTTCCGGCCGATGGAGAAATTGGAATTTTTAATCGAAGTCATTACGAAGATGTTCTGGTAGTCAAAGTTCACGGTTATGTCCCTGACGAACTCATCCAGAAACGCTATGAGCATATCCGTAATTTCGAACAAATGCTGGTCGATGAAGGAACGACCGTCATCAAAATCCTTCTTCATATTACAAAAGACGAACAGAAAGAACGACTTGAAAGCCGATTAAATGTGCCTGAGAAAAATTGGAAGTTCCAAATCGGTGACCTCAAAGAACGCGCTCACTGGGAGCACTACCAAGATGCATTTGAAATCATGATTCGTGAAACATCAACTGAATCATCGCCGTGGTACGTGATACCCGCGAACAATAAGAAGTACCGGAACGAAATNNGAGACGCTTGAAGGATTGGATATGCAATGGCCAACTCCGGAAGAAGGACTCGAAGATATCAAAGTTGAATGAATCACTTTGTTTGTTCTGGTAGATCTTTGTTGAGGGAGTCTGGATTTGAATCCAATCCACCCCAAGGTGTAACCGTTCGATGAAGGCCTACTCGGCGAGCAAACAAGAATTTGAAATTCTTCCAACCGTCACCCCATGTGTGGATTTCAGCTTCCCCAACACGAGGTCGATACGGAACCGAAATTTCGACAGCCTTGTCTTTTCCAAGTACCCGACGTGCAAGAATCTTCATCTCCTCTGAAAGAGGCATTCCATCGTTGGTTGGACGCATTGCGTCGTTGTTAAAAATAGACTTACGGAACACCCACATTCCAGATTGTGAGTCTTTGACACCGTAGCCGAACAGCAGCCGCGCGGTGAAGGAAAGAGCCCAATTTCCGAATCCATGAATTCCCGGCATTGAACCTTCTTCAGCAAGTGAGAGTCGGTCACAGGTAATGAAATCGAGGTCGTCATCAAGCAGTCGCTTGACAAGGGTGGGGACCAATTCTGCGGGGTAGGTGCAATCAGCATCCATGGTGACGATGATTTCGTTTTTGGCCACATCGAACCCGGTTCGATACGCACGGCCGTAACCTTTCCGAGGTTCGAGGTGGACTCGAATCTTTTTCTCAAGAGCGATTTCTCGAGTTCTGTCGCTCGAATTACCGTCAACAATCATAATTTCGAGGTCTTTACACCAGCCACGAGGTATTGCGTCAATCGTAGGTCCGAGTGCTTCTTCCTCGTTTCGAGTCGGAAGGATGACTGTGACCGACACAGGGAGTTTTTCGCCCATGAATCTCCCACCAACCTCACCTCCTTGAAGGCATTGGGTTGAAAAGTCTAATTTTCAGTGGTTGTTATCGGTGACATTGAAACCAACTGTACCCTTCCCGTAACCATGCACATCGCCATGGTGTCAGGTGAATACCCCCCTCGATGGGGTGGTATTGGCTCGGTTGTGTTCCATCTTGCAGGTCACCTCGCTGCTCGCGGGCATCGAGTGAGCATCATCACTCGAACTCACAAAGAGCGTGCTCCACCTCAACAAGGTGTTTCGGTGATTGAAGTTCCTTGGCTGAAAGCTCCTATGGCGTTCACCCGTTCCTATGGGAAGCATGCATTACTTGCTCTCAAGCACCTCCACGGTCGAGAGCCGGTTGATGTCATACATATTCATCTCCCTTTAGCATCGTTTACTCGGAAGGAATTCAGATTTATGGAAGAGAATATTGCTCCAGTTTGTTCATCACTGCACGGTTCATGGTTGGGAGAGAAACAAGGTGTGATTCGGGCGGCTAAGGCGAATGAGTCTGCGACTTGGAGAAATCCAAACGACCTTGCAATTCGGTTGACTGCTAAGTATTATTCGAAGTATGAACGAGCAGGAATACTCGAATCAAGTGTTTGTGTTTCGAATTCTGAATCGACACTTTCAGAGTTTGAAGATTGGTATAATCCACCGAACGATTTCCGATGTGAAGTCGTTTTGTGGGGTTGCGATCATAAGGTCTTCAGGCCACCAAATCAGGATGATGAAGAGGAACAATTGAGTCATGAGAAGTTACGTAAAAATTATGATTGCGATGATGAATTAGCCTTGAGTTATAGGCCTGAAACTAAAACTCCAATGATTTTGGCGGTTGGAAGGTTGGTGGCTAGAAAGGGGTACATGACTTTAATCAGGGCTTTGCCCAAGATTCTAGAAAGCCATCCAGGCGCCCGACTCGTCGTTGTTGGAAGAGGTCATATGAAGAAGCGCCTTCTAAAAAATGCCCGCAAATTGGGGGTGGAACATGCTTTATTTATTCGAAGCAGTATGTCTTTTGATGACTTAGCACAACATTTCCGGTCTGCGGATTTAGTTGTATACCCTTCATACTACGAAGGCCAAGGCTTGATTCCATTGGAATCATTAGCCAGTGGGACTCCCGTTGTGACAGTCAATCAACCCCCCTTGACAGAGATGGTCGATACGACTGTTGGGGACCTTTTCAACTCGGGAGACTCCAGTGACTTAGCCAAATCCGTTTGTAGAATATTTGATCAACCTCAACAGAGAACTGATAAGGCTAAAGCGGGTAGGGAAAGGGTACTTTCAACATACACATACGAACATAACGCAGAAGATTTTGAAAGGATTTACAACTCCATTATGAAGAACTAATTTGTTCTCATGTGGCCATAAAAAAACCCTACTCATCTTCCCAGCGTCAGCGAAAACGAACAACAATGTTGCCTCAAATCCGGATGAGGCGACAGGTCAACCAAGCACAGCATCGGA
>DAXG01000030.1 GCA_002506275.1 Euryarchaeota archaeon UBA259
GTCTCTCCTACCGTTCTTGGCATCGGTACGGAAGAAGACACCACCTTGCGTGACACAATTCGTAAGGCAATAGGAGTCGACCTGTGGAAGTAAGATTCCAAACCAAATGGAGGAAATAAAAATGAGTAATGAAGGAGTAATTTACCGAATATCGGGGCCGGTTGTAACCGCAACTGGAATGAAAGCTGCAATGTACGACGTTGTTCGCGTGGGCGAAGAAGGTTTGATGGGTGAAGTGATTGAACTGCACGGCGACAAAGCCGTCATCCAAGTGTACGAAGATACCTCTGGTATTCGACCGGGTGAACCTGTGTTGAACACTCAAGAAACACTTTCAGTTTCTTTGGGACCCGGTCTCTTGACTCAAATTTACGACGGTATTCAGCGACCTCTCCCTACTCTGGAAGAGGAAATGGGCGTTTTCATCACCCGTGGTGTTGACGCAGATGCATTCGACCTCGAAAAGATTTGGACTTTTGAACCTCAAGTCGCAGTTGGCGACTCCGTCGTCGGTGGCCAAGTTATTGGGCACGTCCAAGAAACCGAAACAATCGTTCACAAAATCATGGTACCTCCTACCGTCAGTGGTGTTGTGAAATCGATTGAATCAGGTGACTTCAACGTCACTCAAACCGTCTGTGTGCTCGATAACGGCACTGAAATGCAGATGATGCAGAAGTGGCCAGTCCGTACCCCTCGACCTTTCCAACAGAAGTACGCACCAGAAACACCTCTCATTACCGGAATGCGAATTCTTGATTTCTTGTTCCCTCTTGCTAAGGGTGGTGCAGCAGGTATTCCTGGACCGTTCGGTTCTGGAAAGACAGTTACTCAACAGTCTTTGGCAAAGTATTCCGATGCACAACTCGTTGTTTACATTGGATGCGGTGAGCGTGGAAACGAAATGACCGAAGTTTTGGACGAATTCCCTCACTTGATTGACCCGAACACTGGCAAGCCTTTGATGGAACGAACCGTCATGATTGCAAACACCTCAAACATGCCTGTTGCAGCTCGTGAAGCATCTGTGTACACAGGAATTACCATTGCGGAATACTTCCGAGATATGGGTTATGACGTTGCTTTGATGGCTGACTCGACCTCTCGCTGGGCTGAAGCAATGCGTGAAATTTCGTCTCGACTTGAAGAAATGCCTGGTGAAGAAGGATATCCTGCTTACCTTTCATCTCGAATTGCTGAGTTCTATGAACGTGCCGGCCGTGTCGAGACTTTGAACGGCGATGACGGCTCAGTCACTGTGATTGGCGCTGTTTCTCCACCCGGTGGAGATATTTCTGAACCTGTATCCCAAGGAACACTTCGTATTGTCAAGGTTTTCTGGGGATTGGATGCTGGTCTTGCCCGACAACGGCACTTCCCTGCAATCAACTGGCTGAACTCGTACTCATTGTATCCGCAAAGTCTGGATCAATGGTTCCGCGACAACATTGCTCAAGATTTCCCTGAAATCCGAACTCAAATCAGCGGTTTGCTTCAGATTGAATCTGAGTTGCAAGAAATTGTCCAATTGGTCGGTTCGGATGCTCTACCAACCGACCAACAACTGACTCTTGAAGTCGCTCGAATGATTCGTGAATTCTTTTTGCAACAAAATGGATTCCACGAAGTCGATGCTTACTGTGACATTCACCTTCAATACCAAATGGCCAAAGCAATCCTATCGTTCCAAGAAGCTGCAAAGTCTGCTATGGCAGGCGGTGCTCTACTCAACGATGTTGTCAACGTTCCAGCTCGTTCCGACCTCATGCGTGGTCGTTTCGAGAAGGGATACATCGACATTATCGATGGAATGGTCAAGAAAATGACCGATGAAATCGCCGAAACGGTGGAGGAAAACTGAGGAGAGGAATATCATGACTGGAAAAGAATACCGAACCATTACTGACGTGAAAGGACCTCTGGTCTTTTTGAACAAAACAGAACCCGTAGCATTTGGTGAAATCGTTACCCTACGACTCTCCAATGGAACCATCAAGAACGGACAAGTTCTCGACACCTCGGATGACCTTGTGATTGTCCAAGTTTTCGAAGGAACCTCCAAGATTGACCGAGAATCCGGTGTAACTTTCATGGGAGATGTTTTCAAACTCCCTGTAAGCACCGATCTCGTCGGTCGAATTCTCGACGGTGCAGGCCGTCCTCGTGACGGCGGACCAGAGATTGTTGCTGAAGAAAAGGCAGACATCATTGGTGCTGCAATTAACCCATACAGCCGACAGAGTCCAAACGATTTCATCCAAACTGGTGTCTCTGCAATTGACCTTTGTACAAGTCTTGTTCGTGGACAGAAGTTGCCGATTTTCTCTGCATCCGGTCTACCGCACAACGATATTGCACTGCAAATTGCTCGTCAAGCAAAGCTCAAGGATTCCGATGAAGAATTTATTGTTGTCTTTTGTGCTATGGGTATCACCGCTGAAGAATACAATTTCTTCCGTTCCGATTTGGAGCGAACAGGTGCTCTCGAAAATGCGGTTCTGTTCGTTAACCTTGCTGACGACCCGGCTGTCGAGCGTATCATTACGCCTCGTCTTGCTTTGACCGCTGCAGAATACCTTGCCTTCGAGAAAGATTACCACGTTCTGGTTATCTACACGGACATGACCAACTACTGTGACGCTCTTCGTCAAATTGGTGCTGCTCGTGAAGAAGTTCCAGGACGACGTGGATATCCCGGTTACATGTATACCGATTTGGCTATGCTCTACGAACGTGCTGGAATTATCAAGAACAAGAAGGGTTCAATCACTCAATTCCCGATTCTTACCATGCCTGGTGACGATATCACGCACCCAATTCCTGACTTGTCTGGATACATTACTGAAGGACAAATCGTTATTTCACGTGAATTGCACCAACAGGGTATCTATCCGCCAATCAATGTTCTACCGTCTCTTTCACGATTGATGGGTTCATGTATTGGTGAAAAGACCACTCGTGAAGATCACAAGTCTGTTTCGGACCAAATGTATGCTGCATACGCACAAGGTCGCGAACTTCGTGGACTTGTCGCCATTGTCGGTGAAGATGCATTGAACGAGCGAGACAAGCAATTGCTCGACTTCTCCGGAGTGTTTGAAGACAAGTTCCTTCGCCAAACCCGTGATGAAGACCGTTCCATTGAAGAAACACTCGATTTGTGCTGGAATCTCATGTCTGCAATCGATACAAAGTACCTGGTCCGTCTTGACCAGAAGTGGATTGACAAGTACCATCCTGACAACCGAGCTTGAACAACTTCGTTACAACTGAAAAGGAGGTGAATGAACATGGCACTCGATATCAAACCAACCCGAAGCGAGTTGATTAAACTCAAAGGTCGGATTAAGCAAACCAAGAACGGTTACAAATTGCTGAAAATGAAGAGAGACGGTTTGTTTCACGAATTCCGTTCATTGCTCTCCGACATGATTGAAGCTAAGCGCGACTTGACCGCAACCTACCGTATGGCTAAGCAACGTATCGACCTTGCAAACGCAATCGAAGGTGGTCTTGCTGTGCGTGCAGCAGCCATTGCAAACACCGGCCATCCCGAAGTTGAAGTTGAGCGACGCAACATTATGGGTGTCGTCGTCCCAAGCGTCAGCGGAACGAACCTCAAATCTACATTCAAAGAACGTGGTGTCGGATTTATCGGTTCGTCCCCATACATCGATGAGGCCGGCGAGTCATTTGGCAATCTCATTGAGAAGATTGTCAAGGCATCTGAAATGGAAGCTACACTAAAGCGCCTTTTGCAAGAGATTGAAGCAACCAAGCGACGTGTCAATGCTTTGGAGTACAAAGTTATTCCAGAATTGGAAGAAGCACGGGTGTTTATCCAACTGCGACTTGAAGAGATGGAACGCGAAGAAACCTTCCGTCTCAAGCGTTTCAAGAACAAGTGATTTTTTCTCGTGCCGAGCAGGCTGAGGGATTCCTTCAAAGGGGAAGCAGGATTACAAAGGGTTGAGGAGAAAGTATGCCAAGTGATACGGAAGACTTGACTGCTAAAGATTCAGCACTTGAATCGATGGTCAGCCACCGTAAAGATTGGAAACAACACGATCTTCTCGCTGCAATTTTGCGTCGGTATTTCTACGTTGCTTCGCA
>DAXG01000001.1 GCA_002506275.1 Euryarchaeota archaeon UBA259
ATAGTGGTTTTCGAGAAGAGTTTGGCAGAGCGATGAAAGCATATTGCCGTCACCAATCGATTCGTCATCAAGCGATAAAACTCGGCACGCCCCAGTACCACTTCCAAGGGTTATTATTTCGGAAGCACGTGCTACCAGCCTTTCATTGAGTCTTCCATGTTGGACCGGTATGCCGGCATTTTGCAGTTGTTGGGACAGGATTTCAAACGTTATGCTTTCCACTCCACCTTCATTGTGCGCAGCAACCCATGCTACACCGTCTTCATCGAGGACAACGGGCAAAGCCCGGTCTGCATCGACGATGGCGTAGTCGTGTACCAGCAAGGCGACATCGACTCCTTTCTTTTCCGCATCGTGTCGAGCATCGATATACGCTTGCCAATCTCCATGCTTGGTGCCGTTTACTTTACTTGACCATCTTGGAGCCTCTACAGTGATGGCATCAACTTCCTCATTTCGGAAATCAATACTTCGAGAATCGACGCTCAGCTCTCCATCTTGTGTGCACTTGATTTTTACCAACAACTTCGGTTCATGGGATTGAGTCGTTTTTTTCAAGGAACGCTCCTGTTGAAGCAGCGTTTCAAGTTGTTGAGGCATGTTTTCAGGTAATTCGATACGCAGTAGTTTGGCATGTTCTGTCAGCCTTGCTAAATGGAGATGCCAATCAGCAAGAGCGAACTCTCCGTCCCATAAAGCGGTGGTAAATACCTCGCTGCGCGGGCCAGCCGACCTATCCAGACTCATTGACACGCCTCAAAGTAGGTCATCCAAGAATGAGGTATCAATGCTTGCTTGAGGCAGTTGCGGGGCGTTTGGCTCTGCAAGGTCATTGAGCAATGCATTGTTTTGTGCAGGTTGCATGACGGGTTGTGAGGTTTGGTATGCAGGTCTTCCATAGAGGTCTTGGTTTTCGATTCTTTGAGCGGCCGCATAGATATCGTTCGCTTGTCCTTGGCGAACACTCGCAGCAGGTGCTGTTGGCATTGGCGGTGGAGCAACTGGAGCGCCAAATGAATCCCAATCGTCGTTCTGTATACCCCATGTTGCTTCTTGCAGCTCAAGTGTGCGGTTACGGCTCTTTTGTCCGCCTCGTGAGCGAACAATGGCTACAAGCAAGAGAAGAGCAACAGCCAGCAGACCAGCCGCCAGTAGGTTTGGAGTGGTCAAAAGCGAGGAGAAGTCATTTTCATTGGCTGAATCTTGACCATCGCCGTTTTGTGTGTCTTTGCCGAAAACGTCGAGCATGACCGTGTTCACTTCCTCTCTTTCGAACAGGTCGTCAAACGGAGTTACTGCGACATACCATGCTGAAGTATTCTTGAGGAGTTGGTAATTGCTGGGCGTGATCAAGAACGAGTTCGATGCTTTCACTTCAACTACGAAGTCCGCATCTTCAATCGTATCGAAATCAATGTCTGAAATGTAGATGCGATATCCACGAACTGTTGATTCTGCAGAATGCGTCCATTCAACCAAGATATTCTTTTCATCGTTCCATGTGAGCGATATGTCCTCAATCTCGTCAAGGTACCCGCCAAGGTCATCCACGCCATCATCGACCGATTGGGCAGAAACACTCACGAGATTTATTTCTTGTGCGTTTCCAGCGGTATCTCTGACAACAACAGCGGCCCAAATTTCCTGTCCAGCAATCACCGGAGTATCGCCGGCGACCACTTCGATGGTGAGTGGCAATTCTGGTAATCGTGAGAGAACAGCAACTGGTGTGGCAGGGCCCGTACTTCCCATGCCAACCGCATCAAACGACCATGTGGCGGCATAGACTTCGTAGTTTGCGACATCGCTCTCATTGCTGAGTTCAAAGTCGAGCAGAAGGGCGCCACCGCCATCGTTTGGACGGTCATACAGTTCGAGTGCATCAAGCGGCGCAGGCGCAACAACATCTTGCAAATTGTCGATTGGTACCACTGTAGCTTGTGGAAGTTCGGTGAGGTGAACATTTCCAGCAAGGTCATGAACGGTGACAACAACATAGAGTTCTACGCCAGGTTTGATAATTTGAGGTGTAGCATCAACGATTGAATCTCCGCCGTACAAAGCAGTGGATATCGAGAGTTCGATTGGGTTGTACTCTTCATCAATCCATTGTTTATTGATTTTCAAACAGGCACACTTTGTATCATCATCGCCAAAGGCAGCCCATGCCACTGAAAGGTCAGCAAGGGGTTTGTCAGCAGCCCAAACAATGTAGTGAGAGAAGTCATCAGCATCAGAAATCGACCAAATGACGTCAATGGCTGTACCGTCATCGTCGGGATGGTCAAAGGCATTCACCGTTCCAACTCTGTCTGGCACCGAACCGGTTCCAGCGGTGTTACGCAGTGGGGTGACTTGAACAAGTTCGACATCGACGAGGTTTGCGTTTAGCCAGTCATCGTAGGCAACGATGCCGACGTAGTACGCTTGACCATCCTGGAGTGCAACACCATCGACACTGGTTACCGTAGTCGATGTTTCCGCACAATCATCAATGATTTTCGCTTGGCTGAATTCATCACCTTCAACCGAGGCTGATGGTATCGATTCACCATCAAAATTACCAGTTGACATACGGATGTAGATGGCGTAGAATGTACAATCTTCTGCCGTGTTTGCGTCCCATGAAACTGTGATTCGACCGCCGTCATCGTCAGGTGTGTCAATTGCCTCGACGTTGACCATTTTTGGAGGAGCAGTATTGTCGTTCAAGCCACCGGTTGGGACGACTGGCCCGATGATGAGAGGATTCATCAGATCTTCTTGTCCTGATTCATCAACGCAGGTCAATCCAAGCCAGTACGGTTGTCCAGCGTCCAGTGAGAGGACAGTCATGTTGCCTTCTTCTTTCATTATCTCTTCTTCTACGGGCAGTCCAAGGAGGTCGGTCATTGGGTTTGTTGATGTGTAAATTATGGTGCTGGCAAGGTCGAGGGATGTACAACGTGCCCATTCAATCTCTAAGTCCCCGTCTGCTCCACCATCGTGCGGTCCTGCAATAGCCCATGCAGGTGAGAGTGGGATTTCGTTGCTTGGAGAGGCTGGGCCCAAAACTGGAGATGGTGTGCCGAGGTGCCCATCATCGTATTCGACCACGATTACAGCATAGTATTCTTCACCATCAACGAGAGGTTGGCCGTTGGCCGTAGTTACTTCGTTCGAGAGTCTACTGTGGAGTGAGATGGCTTTGTCTATGGTTCGACCTGCTAAGTCGTCAGCCGTAAGTGCGAGTCCAGTTTCGCTCTCGAAGGGCCCTTCATTGACATAGACGAGATAGCGGGCAAAATTGTCGTCATGGACGAGCGACCAGTTTGCAAGTAATGCGCCACCTCCATCGTCCGGACGGTCGATCAAACCTGTCAGTGTAATCGGAGTTTCGGTGCGGACATAGTCGTAGATGAGGCGAACCTGCATTGAACCGTTTGATGGAGAATACAACGACAGTTGTAAGAACTGTGTTCCATTCACAATGACTCCATTTTGAACAGCGAGCTGGAGGCTTGTTTCAAAGTCGGGATTGTTGTTGAGTTCTATGGTTGCGTTGTATTTGAGACTCTTTGACTGGGCCCATGTTGCAGCGTTGTTCACTGGCGAGGTAAACGCAAGCGGGACGGTTTGGAACAGGATTCCATTCGTCCCAACAACGCCTTGAGTTGAATCTAAGGAGACCGTAGAATCGAGGTCGGCCAGCGTGATGCTCATGCCGGGGTTGGTCAGGTCTGAAATGTCTTGAGACGCAAGATTGAATCCGACGTTCAGAGGGTTAGCGTATCGAACTGAAATCCGGTCAACCTCTGTGTATTGGGCATTGTTTTGGTATCCAAACATTCCATTGGCATCGGTTGTTAGCCAGATGTAATCGGATGAAAGGGTGCCTCCAGTGAGTTCGGGCATGGAAATCATCTTGATGTTCGGGTGAGTGTTTGTTCGGGCTTCGATTATGGACACACCGCTTCCACCAAAGACCAAAACATGCTCGCCGTCGCTTACCATCTTTTCAACTGGCCAGCCAAAGATTTGGAAGGAGGAAATTCCGCTTTCGAAGAAGTTTGAACTGCTGTTCCAGTGAACCATAGGTCCAATGTCAGTCGCTACATGTATGCCCCAATAATCGCTCGCTAGAGCATCGACATTGTTTGAAGGCAGTTGGTCAAATTCGTGCCCTATGATGTCACCTGAGGTCAATCCGATGGTCGTTACAGCAGGTCGTTCGTTACCAGCTCCATCGTGACCGATGAACAATGTGGTCTCGCTGAACACAGTTCCGTCGCTGTTGGTGACGGTATTCACGGCAGAGGTCAACGACATTGTCGAAGTCCCCATCAGCCCAGAAACTGAAGTGTAAACAATCGTGTTGTTCGTTGTAAGATCCATTCTAGCAAGTCCGGCTCGCGTAGCCATCCACAGATAGTTCCCCTCGACCAGCACATCTTCGACGAGGTTTGTTGGAAGGCCGTCTGCAGCGGTGAGTGGGTTTAACCAATCAGCAGCAGCATAATCCCATCGCCCTACACCGCCGTTGGTGGCAATGTAAAGCACATCTGTAGTTGCAGCGAAGTTATTCACTGCGTTTGAAGGAAGGCCGCCGATGAGTTTTCCGTTACCGTAGCCCGTTTGGATGTCATAGAGTTGAACACCAGGAGCGGAACCGCCGCTCCCCATCAATCCAAGAACAAGGGTTGTTCCATCACGAACCATTCCATCGAGATTGTTGTGCAAACCTCCGCTGAGTCGTGTAACTGCTCCGGTCAAAGTATCGAGTTTGTACAGGCCGGTTGGAGATGTAGAAATGTACAAATCCGTACCTATCAGTTCAGCGTCTTGGGCTTTGCTGTTTGCAGCCATTATCCATCCATCTTGCCAGAGGATCGAACCGTCTGACTGACGTTCACCTTGGAGGAGTCCGGCGCCGCTGGGTTGCCCAAAGCCGGTTGAGGTTGCGATTGTTCCTGCAGTGGTTACCCACAGGTGAGTACTGTTGCCGGTCATTGTGGTGACTTGACCACTGGCCAGTCCCGGAAGTGACGCAATGGTATTCTGGCCAAGTGGACTAATGGTAAGCACCTTACTGAATCCAGAAGAGCTGCCTGCTTGACCGATGAGCCACTGGTTGTTGACTCGTTGGAAGGAGGTGACTGATGAACCTGCTCCGTTGACGCTGGCTTGGGCATTTGAGTTACCTGATGTAGCAATGGTTGTGTAACCGCCACCGATGATGTTGTCGCCGTTTGTCCCTAGCCCATGGCCAAGAACAAGTTGTCCATTGGCGTAGTCCATTGCATCCCACCAAACTCGATCGCTTGGAAGGTTATTTGTTGCCGTCGTAATAGGGGTCAGCCAAGTTCCAGAAGAATACCCATACTTCATGATGTCAGCATCATCTTCGTAGAAGGCAACGTAAAGCGTGTCTGTAGCGTCACAAGCAACTCCAGAAACTTCACCTTCCCCTAAGTCTGTTCGTGTGAACGAACCTACAAAGGTGTCATTCGCCATATCCAGACGGGCAACGCCGCCGTTGTTGGCATAAATTCCAATGTGGAGCAGTCCGCCGCATTCCGCCATAGATATAGGATATCCACCGGGCGTTCCACCGCTTCCCATGGAGTACTGAGACCATGTATTTCCGTTCCAGTGGGAAACAGAACCGCCTTGGAATTGTCCAAATCCACTGACATCACCGCCACCGACAACAAGATTTGTGCCGTCGGTCCACAGTTCATAGATTCGGGAGCCCGCATTGTTCGGGAGTCCGTTTCCTTCCTCCCACAATGAGAGCCACTGGTCACTTGTCTGGTTGTATCGGGCAACCCCGTCTTCAGTTGCGAAAAGAACTTCTCCGTTGTATTCGAGGATTTCCCGGATTGGGAAGTTGAAGTCATCATCGTCCCATTCGCCGAGTACTGTTCCGTTTGCTGCCATGTACTGGAGCGAGTTTTCGCCCCACGCAACCCACATGTTTCCGTTCGAGGATTGGTAGGCAGTAACCCGGTCAACTTGCCCGATTGGGAGTATGTTGTCGCCCCATGTGTTGTTGATCGTGTCCCATTGAGCAATACCGCCAGAGCCATCAACTTGCCACCAGTTCTGTGAGGCGATGCTGATCATAATCATGTCACCAACCAGGCTCATTCCATTGACATCGCCGTTGTTCTGGCCAATTTGTGCACCAGCATCCAAAGCAGAAAGTGCAGTGAAATTCTGAGCATTAAACCGGTACAGGTTATCACTGCTGGTTCCATCATGGTAATACATGATATCTCCTTTCAGAATCATGTCGAGAGGGTCGCCATTTCCAGCAAACAAACTGCTTGATTTCTCGATATCATACACTTCGTTTCCGGTTGTTGCATTGAGTAGCTGGAAGCCATCAGCGCCCCCGACCCATATCAAATTCGGATTAATATCGGGGGAGAGTGCAGTTGCATCCTCGTTCCCGTTATCCAATACATTGTCATCGGTCCACAAAGTGAGCCAAGCGTTGTTAGGAATGTCATAACGGGCGATTCCGATACCGTCTAGAGCGATGAAAGCCACATCTCCAACCACTGCAACTGGGGCGTTCTGGGTTTGTTCTCCAGCCTCCCAAGTTCCGATAACATCGTATGGAGAGGCCGAAATGATGCCAACACCCGAATTCGTACCGCCGTAGATATAGCCGTAGGAATCAGCTTCTACCGAGTAGGTGGCCCAATTAGGCATTCCGTCGTATACGTTGAGGCACTCGTTGATTCCCAATGTAGCAATGCTGTACTTACATACGCCGATATTGGTCGCTGCATAGAGGCTACCGCCTGAGATGCTGGAAACGGCTACGAAGTCGAAAAACTGTTGAGGGCGTGTGTCCCAAGAAGAACCTTGACCGAACGTCGTCATTTGGTTTCCGTCCCATTTTCTCGCACCTTGTTGCGTTCCAATGTAGAGGTTGAAACCGTCGGATTCAAGAGCGTAAATGTTGTCACTAGGGAGTGAACTTGTTGCGGAACCTTGGCCAGGGTTATTGCTAGCCGCAGTGAGCGGAATCATCAATTCGCCCGTAGACATATCTTTACGAGCCACGCCGTATCCGGGGATTCCGAAGTAAAGTATGTCGCCAATAACGGATATAGGGACATTATCTGCCCCGTTTACTCCGGTTGAAATCCACGGAGTTAGCCACGACTCATTGGTGAGTTCGTATCTAAGGACGCCGCTGTCATCTGTCGCAAGGTGAACCGTATTGCTGAAAAGAGCGAGGTCTACGGCCGCATAATCGTATTGTTCGACTGCCGGAAGGCTGGCGCCGTCCAACTCCACCACCAGCATTTCACCTTCGCCCGAGATTGCAACGGCGTGTGTTCCGTCTGAATCGACACGAATCACTTCATCTTGATTCAAATCGGTATTTGCTGAGTTCCATGTTTGGAGTAAGCTACCGTTGCTGTGCATCTTGTGAAGCCCACTTTCCGAAGCGATGAAGACATGAGAGCCATCGTTCATCAACTGGTTGACCGTTGTTCCAAGGTAAATTGGTTGGAGCCAGCGAGAGGCTTGGCTATCAAATCGATTCATGTAATCATCGGCAGCAACGAAGACCACGCCGTTGAGTTCTGTAGCGTCTTGCATGCTTGATGAAGTGGGCCCGCTACCAATCAGGAGTGTTCCAGTTTGAGTAAGGGCAGGATTTGGAGTCAGTTCGGCAAATGAACCGAAGCCGTTTCCAAGCAACAGCAGTTCGGATGTCGGCGCCCTATCCCCGATCGCTGGCCAAACAATCAAGTCACTTCCATCACCGGTTAGGCCGAAATTTGAAATCACTTGTGAACTGGTGAACACGCCGCTTGTTGTGTCGTAAATGTGCAGTGTGTCACCGCTAAGAATGAACAAGTACACCCCAGAGCGAGCCATGCCGTTGATTGAATTACTGGCAAGCCAATTTCCATCGGTCCACGTCGAGAGCCAAAATCCAGAATTCCAATCGTAACGAGCTAATCCGCTGTCAGGAGAGGCGAATAGGATTTGGTTTCCGGATACCATCATCTCAACAATTTCGTCAGAGTGAAGAGAGTTCGCTGTCGACCATGTCGAAAGGGCGGAACCGGAATTGAGGTCCCACCGAACAACTCCTTCATCATCAAATGAAACATAGAGTACGCCGTTTACTTCAGCGATGTCCAGCGCTTTCCCTGAGGTAAGTTTCGTCATTGGGAAAGTCCAATTTAGTCCGTCCCATTGTGCAATTCCGTTTTCATAAGCAGCGTAAACGAATCCATTTGAAGCAAGGTAAAACACATCATAACTCGGTTGAGATGAAGACTCGGGCCAGAAGGTCGGAGCTGTTAGACCGCTCTGCTCACTTGTATCGTCGAGCGAATATGCGGAGAACCCGTCTTCTCCAGAGAGAATGTGAAGTAGATTATTGGATGTATCAATGACGAGATCTCGAATATCTGAATCCATTTCCATAATATCAATTACAATCGGGTCATTCGAATAATCCAAAGTCATGAGCGAATTGTCGATTGCGAGGTACATTCGACCGTCTTGTGGATGGATTGCAGTCGCCGTTATGCGCAGTTCAAGCGGGGCCAGAGCCACGACCGGGTCGACCGGTGCGAGTGCTTCGATGACCAGTTCGGTAATTTCAGCATCCGAAGGCAATGTCCAAGTTGCACCTGAGTCACTGTTCGGGCTTAGGCGGCCTGAGTAAGGGTTCGGGCCCGTAAAACTGTCTTGAGAACCAAGCATTCCAAGGCCTCTCCAGTCCAACAGGTTGACGCCTATGTCACTGGCAATAAGCATCGGTTCTTCGATCATGAGGCCGTCGCTCCCATCGACTCGCACTTGGAACGATACATTCGACAACTCGGCACCTGGAGCGAACTCAAGCGTCCAATCCGCAGTGGCTTGGTTAGGGCTGCCGGGTGATGCGCCTGTCGCATCCAATTGCACCCATCCGGTGTCGTTACTGCCTTCTTGAGGCCATATTGTGTCAACCGCTGACTCATGGGCTGAAACACCAGAAAAAGTAAGGATTGGAGCTGCAGAAGAGAGCAGCATGAGAATGACCAGCAGCAGCGCTCTGCGAGTGTCGCGCTGGGGGGGCTTTACGTTCGAGTCGCTCCTCATGAGAAACCTTCGTTGTTTTGGGGTATTTGAACGCGCCCCTTCGTCGTGTGAAAAATAACCAATACATACGCCAAAAAATCGGTAATTTCAGCCTTTTTTAGACCTTTTTTAGCCAATACCAGGCGAGTCGAAATTTCGTTTTTCGAAAACAAACAATACGGTTCGAAACAGGGTTGTAGAGCCCCATTCCACGCAACACTCAAACCTAAGACCTCCTTCGTTGTACAAGGTATTACCATGAATCGCGAAAAAAAGGAGCGCCTGCTCAAGAAAGAAGCGCTGGAATACCACGAATCTGAGCCGCGTGGAAAAATCAAGGTTGTTCCTACCAAACCTCATTCGACGGCACACGAATTAAGCCTCGCCTATTCACCGGGTGTTGCTTATCCATGCCTTGAAATTGCAGAGCGCCCGGAAGATGCTTACAGGTACACTTCGAAGGGGAACTTAGTTGCCGTTATTTCGAACGGAACAGCTGTTCTCGGACTGGGCAACATTGGTGCCTTGGCAAGCAAGCCGGTCATGGAGGGAAAAGGGCTGCTGTTGAAAACGTTCGCCGACATCGATGTATTTGATATCGAAGTTGACACTGAAGACCCTGAATCCTTTATCGAAACGGTCGTCAACATTTCGAAGACATTTGGAGGAATAAACCTTGAAGATATCAAGGCCCCCGAGTGCTTTGAAATCGAACGCAGAATCGCAGAAGCAACTGATATTCCCGTCATGCACGACGACCAACATGGAACCGCGATAATTTCGGCTGCAGCTCTTCTGAACGCCGTCGAACTTCAAGAAAAAGAACTTGGCACAGTCAAAGTTGTCGTCATTGGTGCTGGAGCAAGCGCTATTGCATGTGCGAATCATTATGTTGCCATTGGCGTAACACGTGAGAATATCTCAATGGTCGACAGCAAAGGAATCGTTACCAAGGCCCGACTTGAGGCTGGTGAGTTGAACGAATACAAAGCACCGTTCGCTCAGGAGCGAGAGGCCGGACAACTGGCTGATGCTCTGAAAGGTGCTGATGTGATGCTCGGGCTGTCTCGTGGAGGCCTTGTCAGTAAGGACATGGTTGCTTCGATGGCAGACAAACCAATCATCTTTGCACTTGCGAACCCTACGCCAGAAATAACTCCAGAGGAAATACTTGAAGTTCGCACCGATGCAATAATTGCCACAGGGCGTTCGGATTATTCAAACCAAGTCAACAATGTACTTGGTTTCCCTTACATTTTCCGCGGAGCATTGGATGTGCGAGCCCGAGACATTACCCAAGGTATGAAAATGGCTGCAACCAAAGCACTTGCGGCTTTAGCCAAAGAACCAGTCCCAGATTATATTTCCGCAGCATACGATGGAGCAACAATGCAGTACGGTCCTGATTACATCATTCCAAAACCGTTTGATCGACGAGTTCTCATTTGGGAGGCCTCGGCAGTTGCTGAAGCGGCCGTTCAGGAAGGCGTAGCTGCAGTTCAGTCCGAAGAGTTCTCACTCGTAGCCTACCGTGAACAACTCGAAGCACGATTGGGATTATCGTATTCGATAATGAGGCACGTCATTAACCAAGTGCGAGGTAAAGGAAAACGCATCGTATTCCCAGAAGGAGACCACGAAAAAGTTCTCAGAGCAGCGGCACAACTCGCTGAACAGAAAATCTGCCACCCAATTCTACTTGGTCCAGAACAGCGCATCCACCGAATGGTCGATGAACTAGGATTACATTTTGAGTATGAAGTATTTGACCCGCGAAAAGATCCTCGCAGAAAAGGCGTATATTGCGAAGCAATGATGTCGAAGAGAAGCAGGAAAGGAATGACGCATGTCGATGCCCGACGTCTTCTCAAATCAAGGCCGTATTTTGCCAGTCAAATGGTCATCAATGGAGACGCTGATGGTTTCGTAGGAGGAGTGAGTCGGAATTATGGAGATGTACTGCGGCCAACTCTCGAACTAATCGGCCCAGATGAAAATTCGCATTGCGTTGTTGGGTGCTATATGGTCAACGTCAAAGGGAGGACAATATTCCTTGCTGATGCAACAGTTAATGTCTATCCCGACAGCCGAACATTAGCGGAAATCGCCGTGCAAACAGCGAAAGTAGCTCGTCGATTTGGAGTCGCTCCCAAGGTCGCAATGCTTTCGTTCTCGAACTTCGGTTCAAGCCGCGCTCAACGTTCTGAACGAATTGAAGATGCGATTGATTTTGCCCGTGAACTTGACCCCTCGTTGGTTATTGACGGGCCAATGCAAGCGGACACTGCCTTGAACGGTGAAGTGCAAGAAGAGTATCCATTCATGGATTTCGATGGACCAGCGAATGTTTTGGTTTTGCCGAATCTGGCCGCAGCCAACATTGCCTACAAGTTGCTCGAAGAACTCGGTGATGCTGAGATGACTGGGCCCATTTTGGAAGGCATGGACAAACCAGTTCAACTCGTAGCTAGGAGAGACGGAGTTCGCCATATTGTCAACATGGCAGCAATTTGCGCTGCAGATGCGATTCGTCAAGATTCGTATTGGGAATCTCTGGTTTCATCTCCGGATGAGGTTTGATTCTTCGACATCATTGTACTGCAGAGTAGGGCGGCGAGGCCTCCAAAGTGCACCGGTTACAAACCCCGCACATAAACCTCCAAACAGCAGGTTTGCCCATCCATTCACAGCATAACTCCCCATTCCTCGTGCGATAGGGATGACGAAAGAAGGGACGACTCCTAGCAGGAATGTCCAAAAAACCTCCCCGCGAATATTGGAAAAAAAATCAGCGTTTAACGGCACGATTTTACCATTTTCCGAGCGGATAGGGGAGATGACGAGTCGAGTCACGACCCCATCCAGTGGCCGGTCCATCGGGGCACTTGAAAGAGCAGTCACTCCCTCTCGAGTAGGGTGGGTTTCGATGGCAGTACGGTGTTTAGCCATCGGTCCAAGACCGTGAAAAGGCCGTGGCCGACCATCCATCATTGCTCCACGATAGTTGTCTGCAACCCCGTCCGCTAGAATTTCGATTTTCTTTGGATTCAATTCGAGCCCTATGGTTTCATGAGCGTGTCGCCATTCACCTTCGCTCGGACTTCGAACTTCCCATCCATGGGCGGAAGAAGCAAGGAATTCTTCATCAGCAACGCCATCCGTGAGCCGTTGGCATATATCGTGAATTTTTGCACCGTCCAGTTTAATGTCCGCATCCTTGGATTGGAGAATGTCGAGAATTTGCTGTTGAGACAGCACCGACTTCATGATGTAAAAATCAGGACACTTCACTTCATGGCGCGGCCGTTGACTGGCATAGATCCAGCCACCTTTTTCTGTACCAAGATAGACGCTACCGGTTGAGATTTTTTGAAATTCAATACCTCGATATTGAACATTCATCATACCACTTCACTGTACACTTGCTTCCATTCGCTTGTACCACGCCATCCCTTTGGCGTGATCTTCAAGCAAACTGAATTGCGGGAACGGGGAAATGGAACGCATGTAGCCGTATGTGGCAAAATCCACAAGGTCCGGCTCATCTCCGCCAAAGTAGGACTTTGACCCGTGTTCATCGGTGAATTCTGTAAGCAAGTCATGCCACAATTGCTTTGGCGTTCGACCGTCCTTTTTCACTCGCTTTCGAGCGATAATCCCCCACATAATTGGGAAGCCAGCCCACGCATAGAGGCGCTTGGAGAAGAATCCGAATTTTTCAATTTTGGAAATACGAACGGTTGTCTTGAGCGCTGAGCGTAGACTACCATAGAGAATTGGTATAGTGGCTTTAGACATTTTTGCATCTGCCCATTCAAGCCACTTCTGTTGGCGGGAGGCATCGCCCAAAGCAGCTAACTTCCCGCCGTTGTAGGTGGAGTCGATGTGCTTTAGCAACGGAGTGGAGTCGGTGTGATATTGCCCGTTTTCATCGGTAAAAACAGGTACTTTACCCCAATCGCCAGCAAAATCGACTTCCTTTTTGATTTTCATTCCGTTTACGCTGATGTATTCCACGTCAAGATCGATGTATTCGATGAGGCCTCGAACCTTCCAACAAAATGGACATGTGTAGAGCATATGGAGTGTAGGGGTTTGACCCATGACATAAGGCGGTCGTCGCCCCTTCTTCAACCCTCGTCATCGTCCTCAGGCCTCCACCCCGGCTTCCAAAATTCAAGGTCGTCAAGCCACATTACCCATTTTTTATCGCTGCATGTGAGTAATCGAAAGGCTCGAGCCTCAAGGCCACTGCGGTTGATGTCGGAAATCATTCCTTCACGGGACGCATCGGTCCATTCTACCTGCATTCTACGAATTTGTCGACGGGCTTCCTCAGGATTGTCGAAGTTCATTTCACATGCGTCACGCAGTTCGGAAATCATGGTGCGGTTATCCTTGAGCAGCGGGTCGTTGACCGAGCTGCGAACCGTTTTCTTTTTGCTTCCAAACGGCCACCAACCCATGAAATGCCTTCGCACCCCTTCCCTATGACATTTTGCTTCATACAGGGTCTTCATGAATGAGAACCGTTTCGCTGAAGCATGGCAAGAATCACCGTCCACTTCCATGGCACCCCGCGTGAAAAGGCTCACCGCGTGCTTATTGAAATGTATGCTAAACGGCTAAAAAACAGAGGCGTTAAGCTGGAGTTTCATTCAGACAAACTCTCGATTAGTGCTTATGTCGGGCGATTGGATAAACTCAAAGGCAATGTTCTATTCCTCGATGAAGGTGGTGAAATGATGGATTCTATTGAGTTTTCAAAGCGAGTAGGACTTTGGAAAATGGAGGCGATGGAGACTCATCTGGCCGTTGGCCCGGCAGAAGGTTGGCCGAAGGATGATGGTTTGAGGGGTAGCCCACGCCTTTCTCTCTCGCCGCTCACTTTCCCGCATGAGATGGCCAGTTCGATGTTGGTTGAGCAACTTTACCGTGCGACGGAGATTTTGAGAGGCAGCGAGTACCACAAGGCCTGACCAAAGGGTCAAAAAGAGCCCTTTCTTCGGTGCTGTTGAGGAGTCGTATGCTAACGTTCGAGACCAATACGCTTCAATGGCTTCTTATCGGATTTGAAGCCACTGTTGGGTTCCTTCTCGTGGTCGGCTCCAAGAGCCAGCCTTTTCCACAACCATCTCGCCGTTTTGGAATGCTAATTTTATCGCTGACTTTTCTTGTTGCAGTGGGTCAATTGGCCCCTAAACCAGTCACGGTAATCGGACATCTCATCTTCTTGACAGGCATTGGCTCATTTGGGTTACTTGCAGGGATCCATCATTTGGTTCGAACCCGGCGTGAAGTGCTTATTGCGCCGTTTTCCGGCTTTTTCTTTTGTGTTGGAGTCGGGGGTCTAATGATACAAACATGGGATTCGTTGAACCAATTTGAGCAATGGTCGGGTTTCCTTGCCTTGGTGGTTCTGGGATGCGGCCAAACATGGCTGGTTTTTCGTGGCCTCCTTATCGGACGTCTTCCACTTGCATGGAGTCAAGCAGGGATGGTCGCCTTGCAAAGAGGAAACATATCGGGGGACGACGGTGCAATCTCATGCTTTGAAAAGGGCTGGGATGCTGATGAGGAGCACCTCAATCCCATGGCCTACCTGGCTTTACACCGTATTCATTTGTTCATCGGCGACAACGCTACGGCCGAAGAATGGTACGACGCCTTACTCGACGCTGGTGGAGAAGAAGCGGTGGCAGTTGAATGGATTGAAGCAATCCATTCGACCCTCGAGCAAATTGACAAAGAGTCTTCGCATAGACTTCCATCTTTAGAACACAATGAGCAAGAATAAGTCGGAAAAAGGACATATCCTTCCGCTTTCATTACTTTTCCGCACAACGTGAGCATTATTTTACGCACGAATACAAAGAACTTAAGAGGTAGAAAGGCGATATAATACCATGGAGAACCTCTTTGCAAGGCAAGATGATTGGGATTTGGGTACTATTTTTTGGTACGCTGTCGTTGTTTGGTTTTCTTCAAGTCTCCTTTCTCAAGCCTTGTACATGGCACTGTATGGCGTTCCATACGATGCTGTGGTTCTTCTCAAGCAATTCGGCCCAGCCTATTACGTCGTCTTTGCCATCGAACTTTTCATTTGGATAGGTATTGGTTCAGTGGTTGTCATGAAATTTGTGAGAAAGCTATCAGCTGCGTCTCCACAACCGATGAGTTCCGCATGACACTCCGCGCCGTCGTTTTTGTCAACCTCCAAAACAGCCGAAAATCATGGATTGTGGCCGATGACTTGAAGGTCCGTCAAGTAAAGGGACACATGTGAAAGAACATTCTGATGTACCATTCTTTTCTGGACGACCTATGGACGTATGTTCCTTGGTCGATGAGGAGGATGCGTTACGCACACTGCCGAAAGGTGCTCGAATTGTTTCAATCG
The DNA here is from genome assembly GCA_002506275.1 of Euryarchaeota archaeon UBA259. Lineage (GTDB taxonomy): Archaea > Thermoplasmatota > Poseidoniia > Poseidoniales > Poseidoniaceae > MGIIa-L1. The sequence goes on from DAXG01000001.1 coordinate 15,485, forward strand.
ATGAAGCAAGGAGAAACTTGCCGAAGGTCACTCGCTGGCTTGCAGAGTTACAGGCCATGAGCGATGAGGCTCATGATCTCACTGAAGAATTAGAAGTTCTTCTTGAAACACTGGATGCGGAAAGCGAACACGTCGTTGAAGTCGCCGAACAATTGGCTCAACTGGTATCGTATTGGCAATCAATCACAGCGAACGTCGAAGCCACCGGTACTCGCATTGCTTGTTTAGAGCCTGGGAGATTAGAGTGGTATGGGGTTGTTGACCAACACCTGGCCCTCTATTCGTGGCGATTTGGAGAAGAAGACATTGAATGGTATCACCCAATCGATACCAGTTTTCTTGCCCGAAAACCACTCATAGAAGCATAACTTCGGACGGCTTGAGGCAGACTCATGGTTCGTATAACACGCGTTTACACTGGCACCGGAGACGAAGGCAACACTTCGCTTGTAGATGGTTCACGCCGCTCCAAGACAGACCCACGGCTCGAGGCAGTTGGTACATGCGATGAACTGAATGCTTTGTTTGGTATGTGTCTGATGGAAATACATCGCCTACCGTCTCACGATGACGGAGGGAGCCGTTCTACCGTTCAAAGGGTCCAAAGCATCGTATCCCAAGTTCTTCCACGAATTCAGAACGAGTTGTTTGACCTCGGAGCAGAGTTAGCCTGTCCGCCAGAGCAATTGCCTGAAGGAATGGTTGTCTTGAATGAAAAGCAGGCCGATGTCTTGGTCGAAGAAATGGATGCTTGGCTCGAACAGCTTGACCCACTCACAAGTTTCATTCTACCATCCGGAAACGGCCCTGAAGCAGTGATGCACCTGACTCGCACCGTCACCCGACGTCTTGAGAGAACGGTTTTGAGACTAAGTGAATCAGAGGGTGAAGGTTCAGTCAGGCCACTTGTCTTGGTTTACATCAATCGACTTTCAGATTGGTTGTTTGTTCTGGGGCGATGGGTGTGCTTAGGGCTAGGTAACGATGAAACTCTTTGGATGCCACTCGGCCGTCGAGGCCCTGAGAACGGGGTTGCAGACTTGATTCGCAAACTGAGTAAAAGCGACGATGACTTTGACCATCTGTGAATCATTCTTTTCCAATTGATACCATGTGCTGGTGAGCATTTTCGAGTACGCGCATTGTTTCTTTGTGCGATAATTGGTCGATTGCTTGTTCCCAATCCAACCACATGTGGCCGCGATGTTCATGCGATAGAGATACGCTGATGCGTTCTGTTTCAGCCAAATACCAATACACTTGTTTTGTTCGCTTTTTCCCCTTATGACGGTATGAATACTCGGTTCGTTCAACGAAATCTGGAATAAAATCAATTTCAGAAATTCCAGTTTCCTCCTCGAGTTCCCGGCGTGCAGTAGCATGATGATCCTCGTCGGCATCTTCGACGTGGCCCTTTGGGAAATCCCAGTGACCTTGGGGGTATTGGAGCAGAAGGACGGTCCCATAGTTGACCAATACAACGCCACACGAGGTCTCCATGTACCGAGCAGAGCGACGATAGGTCAAGTCAATTTTGGCGAAATGGTTTCCAAAAACCTTCTTGGGCAGCGTGCACACGCATAGCGTTATGCCTCATCCTACATCGCCGTTAGAAGAAGCAGGTCTTCCAGAGTTTCATCGGATAATTGCAGATTCAGATCTTGATGGATTATGCGCAGCAGCGGTCCTTAAGGCAGCGAATCCAAGCGCTGAAGTTCATTTCGCACACGCCGCACTTGTTCGTTCAGGCGCTTTAGATGAACGCATTGACCGCACGACGGCTATGGTCGATTTACCGTTTCACCCACAATGCGGCTGGTATCTCGACCACCACCAAACAAATCGGCCAAATGAAGAAGAAGAGAAACTCTTCGTTGAAGAAGGTGGGACATGCCATTGGGAATTAACGCCTTCAGCAGCTCGTTTGGCGTTTGATGTGCTCAGCCCCTACATCGATTTGACACACTTGGAAGAAATAATGCCCATCGTTGACGCTTTGGATTCGGGTCAAATCCGGCGAGAAGAATTTATCGAAGACGGGCCCGTTTTGCAACTTGCTCGTTCGCTGTCTTTACGAGAGCCCGAACACATGCATCATGTTCTGAATTTATTTTCCCAAGGCGCATCAATCGCTGAAGTTCTGGGCGATGAAAAAATCAAACCGCACATCACAAGGGCTCGTGATGAGCGAATTGCAGCGCAAGCCGTAGTGGAGCAGCACACCGAAATCATCGACCGTTTGGCAATCTGCCGTATGGATGAGAAGGGTGTGCGTTCAAACGGTTATCTTGTTACGGCTTGGGCGGGTGACAAAGCCGATGCATGTTGCATTGTCCACGGTTATGCGGATGGTTCGATTGATACGCCTGAACGCCCAGCACTTTCAGCCAGTTTTTATGCGAATTCATTCCTTAAGGACGGGCAAAACCGGTATGACCTGTCTCGCCTCGCAACGATGTTTGACCCAACTGGAGGTGGACATGCGAATGCCTGTGGTTGCCGAATCCAACCGCCTGGGGTTGAAGCTAATTTAGAGAAGTGGATTGCGGCCTGGAAGAACCGCAGTACTGAACTTGCAATGAAGTGAATCATAGGACAGCGAAGATATACAGGAACCCCAAGAAAGCATGCAGGAATACGAGAACGACAACCAAATCCGCTGCTCTTCCGTGACGCAGGGCGATATGTTTGAACTTCTTGCCTTCATGACGAGCGTCACGAGCCTGCCGACCCATTCGAGCAAGCATGAAAAGCAGCGCAAATCCAACAGGCCCCATAAATCCATGAAGGCTCCCAGGAATCAGTGAATTCAACACGTCCTCACCTTCTCGCCAACCGGTTACGGCGCGGCTAATGAAGGCGATGCAAATGACAACAAACGTTGCCCACACCAACCGGTTTCCGTTGGTTTCGTGACGAACAAGGGCTGTTTTGCGGTCCTCTCCCTTGAGTTCATGGCTTTTTTTACGCCAAGAATACTGCCACCATATCCAGACCAGTAACCCAGAAGCAAGAAGCGGATGAAGGAGTAAGATTGCAACTCGCACCGGATCCATTGCACTCCCCTATGTGGCCCAAGTGTTCTTTGTTCATTGATGTTCGCAGATATGTCCTCTCCAATGAGCCATTTGATTCCATGTCGGCTGTGCCGGTGGGTTGAAGGAGGGTAGGTTGAGCCAATGGGGTAGGGGGGGGCCGTTTGCAAGAGACATACATCGCAAATTGCCTTGAAGCGGCGTTCAAAACGAACATCACCAAGACCCGCCGACAAGCTGTTGTTGTGAAGATACCTGACTGGCAGTTGCTCGACAAGCCATGGCGCCCGCTGCTTCTTCTCGCTTTGGCTGAAACAGAACTTCCTGCTGCAGATGAGGATTCAGATTCGACGCCCCGCCGCCGGTCAATGGGTGGCCGCGGTCGTAGCCGGCGCGGCGGAAGAGGGGCTACAGGACCGATGGACTTGCTGCCAACCGCCGAAGAAATGCTTGTTCCTTCGGACGACTCACCTGCATACCGCCTCGCGGTGTTGATGGTTCACAAACTCCTCAACAAGGAAGAGTGGGATGAACAATGGGAGGTAACTGAAACATCCCTCCGCGAAACGTGTTTGGAAAAAGGAGTTCATCCCGTTTGGCACGATTTGGCTCAACGCACGGCTCTACTTGGGCAATTTGCTGCCTTTCCAAAAGCCAAAGTTTCCAAGGCCAAGGCTGGAAAGAAGGTTAAATTGGAGTCTGCTTTCATCAATCCGTCCAATTCTGAGGACTTGATTAAGGCCATCGAAGCCATATCTCCTTCGATCACAGATGCCGAATCCCAGGTGGCTCTCCGAACAGTCGTTTCACAATTATCTGCAGGGCGCGCTGTGCAACCAGCAAAAGTACTGTTGAACATGAAAAACCAAGCCTCTGCATTGAGCGTTTTGCTTTCTCTTGCCTCAGGCCAAGACCCATCAGAGTCCTTGAAGACACTCAAGTCTGTGGATGAGGAATTAGCATCACAATTGAGTGATTTCTATGCCCTTGGTCAAGGAAATGTCACCGATTGGAAAAAGTCGAAAGCAGCGAAAGGCAATCATTCGCTTGCAGCTGCCCGTCAACTGATGGCGTGGCAGAACGCTCCTGACGAAGCTTCCAAACTGTCTTCAAAACAATTGACTGAAGGTCTAGAACTCCTCCGTGAGAAGACAACGAACTCTGCTCAGATCGAGAAGGTCATGTGGTGGAGGCTTAATGCGCTGCACAAAGAGGGTAAGGCTGAGGAAACCGTTCAATTGCTCACCAGTTTGAAACTCGACCAACATACTGAGTTGTCTCGAATCACGCCACTGTTAGCTGATTTGTCAAGTGACATCCTTGATGATTGGTTGATGGAACAGATTCCGGTGCTGGATGACAGTGCCTTGGTTGCTCTCATCCAAATGGATTCACTGTCGCTGGATATTCGTTCTGCTGCAGCCAAAAATCTCAAGTCAGAATCGAGTGAAGCACACGAAACAGTTCTGCCTTTACTGATCGACATTTTCACTCAAAGCATGGAATTATCACTCCTTGCTAAAATCATTACTTCCGATGACCTCATTCCCATGTCTCACCCTTACGAAACACTCCTCGTCTCTCACCTTCTTGACGCAGGAAGTAACGGTGAATTGTGGTCGCAAGTTCGTACTGCACGCCGTTCTGCGTTGTCTGAAATCCACAGCATCGATGCACCAGATTCCTTTTCATCTACTTCTGAAGCATTATTGATGCTGTTTGAAGGAGAAAACATCGAAGATGAACGCCTTACGACGGTACTTGACCGCCAAGGCCTGCGTGCGTTTGGGCCAATCCGGCAAGCATTGCGTGATGGTGGCAGTGGAATTGCTTCATCCACTCACCTTTCGAATCTTGAGCAGAGCGTTGCCTCAGCGGACCTAACGGTGATGGAGCGAGTTTTGTTCAATGCCGTCATCTCAACACTACGCCTCAATTACGTGGGGTTGATGCTCCAACATGGAAACTCAGATTCAGAAAATATTGACACGCTCAACACTCTATTGAGCGACCCTTCGATTCCAACCGGTATGATTCACAGTGTACGTCACTTGGTTTTGGAGCACGATATCGGTCTTCCTTCCTTGGTGCGTTGGTACCAGCATAACGACGCCCTTTCACCTTGGCATACGCTTGCTCGTGCGGCAGTTTACGCATCAGGTAACGAGGAGTTGAATGCTGCACGAGATTACAGAAAAGCAGGAGATCATGAGGACTTTGACTACGAACACTCACTCACGCTTTACCGCAAGGCACTGATTCACTTGGCGTTTGCAGAACAATGGCGTGAAGCGGTTGAACTACTCGATGCGCAACCCGCTTTGAAGAGCGCGATTACACAACGTTTCCAACTGTATTTGCGCGTTTCGTACACTGCCAAGTCCAAAGATACCAATTCAGCCACTAAACTGCTCAAGGATTTCGTCAAGCGCACTCGAATGGTGTCCGAAGAAAACGAAGAAGGTGAAATGGTCGAAGTGATGCGAGTTTATCACGCAGAAGACGATTTGGATATGTTGAAAACGTACCCGTTGGAACACCCACGACCACTCCCCACCGACCCGTTCTGCGGCCGTGTAACTGCTGCAACCAATTCACTCCACAAGAACCGTCGCCGTCAAAAGAACACGTTTGACATCCGTTTCAATCAATTGATGCAAGGCGGCTCCCCGTCCACAGACGAAGTTTACTCTCTTGCAAGTGAGGCTGCCAAGGTCCGACCTGTTGACGGTTTGATGTTCCTTGAGCGCGCTCAAAACAGTCCACATTTCAACGACAATGAAATCCGCAGTCTAAAACAAGCTGAGAAATCGCTGTTCTCCCTGAACAAGTCACAGATTCCAAATGCATCACGCCGCTACCTCCGAAATCTTTCTCTCTCCCCATTGGTTCTGGTCGACACGAACATATTGGTTGACGCCTTGGTTGACCGAATTGCTGAGAAATTGCATTTGGTGAGTGAAGTCAGTCTTGATGTTCGTGGCCAAGGTAGTTTCCACAAGATTTTATTGAGTAAATCAAAGGATAAGAAACTCCATCTCTGGTTGCCAAGCGTCGTCCAACAGGAATTACGCGGTATTGCCACCGGCGTCCAGGGCCTGAAAAGCCGCTTCGATGATTCTCTTGTATCACCGGAACTTCTCGACACTATTTTCAACGCCAAGACAATCAATTCTTTGGTTGAAGAAGTTCTCAATGATTACAACACTTGGCGACCTCTCAACCTTGATTTGGAGAAAGAGGCTGAATCATCCGAAAATAAGCAGGCTATCGAACAGTTCCTTCGAGAATCAACTGAGATTTACGAAGAGATTACCGCAATGAAGCGAACACGAGGAGAACCTGTTCGTACGGTTCTCGACGGACTTGATGTCTACCCTGAAGCACCCGACCGCACGATCATGCAGATTGCTTCACAACTTGCAACTCAATCACTGCAAGACCTTGGTACGGTTTTGGTGGCAACCCGTGACGGAGACTTTACGTTGGTTGCCAGAGCCTTTGAAGAGCAATTTGGCTTTGGAATTGCGAAGAACAGTCGTTCGCTCAATGCTTGGCTCAAGTGAGCCTCACATGTGTGAAATCATAGCATCGCCAAAGGCGCTGCATGAGAGAAGTGTTGCATCATCCATCAAACGTTCAAAGTCGTAGGTAACAGTTTTCGCAGATATTGCTCCTTCCATTCCCTTGACGATGAGGTCAGCGGCTTGGCCCCATCCCATGTGTCGCAGCATCATTTCTGCAGAGAGAATGAGTGAGCCAGGATTCACTTTGTCTTGACCTGTGTACTTTGGAGCGGTTCCGTGGGTTGCTTCGAAGATTGAAATTCCCGTATCGTAGTTGATGTTAGCACCTGGAGCGATTCCAATTCCACCGACTTGTGCAGCCAGTGCATCAGAGATGTAATCTCCATTCAAGTTCATGGTTGTTAGAACCGAGTACTCGGCAGGACGAGTAATAATTTGCTGGAGCATGGCATCGGCGATGACGTCCTTTACGAGGATTGTTTTTCCGGTATTTGGATTCTCAAAAGTACACCATGGGCCACCGTCGAGTTCAACCGCACCGAATTCTTCCTTTGCTAGAGAATAGCCCCAATCTCGGAATCCACCTTCAGTGAATTTCATGATGTTGCCTTTGTGAACCAGTGTAACGCTTTCTTTATCGTTGTCAATGGCGTACTGGAATGCAGCCCGAACAATTCGAGCAGTTCCTTCCTGTGAAATGGGCTTGATTCCAATTCCAGAGGTGTTCGGGAATCGGATTTTGTCAACACCCATCTCGTTTTGTAAAAAGTCGATGAGTTTCTTGACGCCATCACTGCCGGCTTCCCATTCGATTCCGGCGTATACGTCTTCGCTGTTTTCTCGGAAAATGATCATGTCAACATCTCCGGGTGATTTGACAGGGGAGGGGGTGCCATCGTACCATCGTACTGGGCGTACGCATGCGTAAAGGTCGAGCTTTTGGCGAAGGGCGACATTCAGAGAACGAATGCCTCCACCGACAGGGGTCGTGAGGGGGCCTTTGATGGAAACTAAGCCGTCCCGCATTGCATCGAGTGTTGCTTGTGGCAACCATTCGCCCGTTGCATTGAATGCTTTCTCGCCAGCAAGAACCTCAGACCAAACGATGTTTTTTTCACCGTTGTACGATTTTGAAACCGCAGCATCCACGACCTTCATCATGACGGGTGTAATATCAATACCAATTCCATCTCCTTCGATGTAGTGGATAATTGGGTCGTTCGGGATGTTGAGTTTCCCATCCATCATTGTTACCGGGGTTCCTGTCATGTCAATCAATCCGTCCCACATGCATCCCCTTCAAGAATGAACCGCCCCACGGACCTCCATGCAGGGACGAGTCGAGTGGACCGGAGAGTTTGGATTAAAATGCATCAATTCAAATGAACAAAGTCTTGACATTGATTGGGAAAATGGACCTTCACCAATGCAAATAACATTGCAGATGGTGGCAGCGTGCTCCGTAGTCGATGTTATTGGCGGCCTCAAGGACAGAACATTCAGTGAAGTGTGGGTCGAAATCGACAGTACCAGGGCAGAATCTGCTCCTCGAGTGTTCACAACAATTCAACTTGCATACCATGTGAAAGGAGATGTTCCTCGAAAATTAGTGGAGCGACTCGTTGAAAAGAGTCATGAAAAATATTGCAGCGTTTCAAACATGCTCACGGACGTTGACATCACGTCAACCGTGGTCCTTCATGAAGGTTAAACAGCAGCTTTTCCAGATACGACGTTCAGTTTCGACAGTGAGTCCATTGCTTGCAACAGCAGTTCTCGTAGAGCGTTGTAAAGTGGATACCACGATTGGGCAAGGTGTGACGGTGGATTGACTGGAAGCGCTCCATCCCCGGTAGAAAGAACGGTAGCAAACGGTCGAACTTGACCAGTACCGACCATATCGATGATGAGTGAGAGATGGTATGCTTCTTGCTCCTTAATCACCTTGGCAGATTCAATTTCTGCTCTGGCTTGAGCAGGCAGTGCCGACAACCAATCATCTCCTCGCTCAGCACGAGCATGAAGTTCTTTTTTCACCAGAACTTCAAGGAGTTCAGTAATGACTTCATTGGACAGTGAATGCTGAGTTACAGGCTCATTCAGGACAGGTTCGTGCACGGGTGCATCTTCAGACATGAGTTCGAACATTCCTGCAGGTTCTTCATGAAGGTCAAACATGGAATCAGCAACGAGGGTTTCTTCCTCGTCATCATCCATGAAAGCAGCGAGAGGATCATGAGCGATGGTTGAAGCCATGGCTTGGTTGGTGGTTGCAACAACGGTTTGAGCAGGTGGAACTGCACCGAGTATTGCAAACATGTCAATTTCTTCTTCTTCTTGTTGTACAGGTGCAGTATCCCAAGGTCCCATCTTCTCACTTCCATATACACATTCGACCTTCTACTACATGAAAGAATGTTTTTTCATCATGATTACGAATCGCACAGTTGTGCGATAGATTATCAAGTAAGAAGGGTATGAAATTTGGAAAGAGTCATATGAGTCGCACAACCCGTTCATACTGAGATTTAATGAGGTTCAGTGGTCTTTCCGTTTTTCTTTGCTTGATTGTCGTTGTGACGCTTGGCTCTCAATCCATCCAGAGTTTCCCGACTGGAATCGGTAGCCTTGCCGATAACGGTTGCACGTGCCATGGAGGATATTCAAACTCAACTCAAACCAGTATTCACGGCATGCCAGTCTCTTTTGAAAGCAATGTGTCGTACAATTTGACCCTCTCTGTAGAGGCGGAGACTGCACCAACTGCAGACTCGGCCAAAGGCGGATTTCGTTTTCGAGTAAGCGATGGCGCCGTTGATTTTCATAACCTATCACGGGTGCAGTTCTTGGATGAAGGTTGGACGCATACAGAAGCAGGAAACCAGTATCGCAGTTGGAATCTGAGTTGGACTGCACCAAGTGATAATTCAACAAGCGTGGATTTTGTCTTACATGCCAACGCAGTAAACGGTAACGGCAACTCAGGTGGCGATATGTGGAACTCGATTGGGTATACACTGCCAGGTTCTCAATACGACGGCTCGGTTGTACCGCTTGACGTCTCAGAGGAATTGGACAGCAGACAGTACGGTATTCTCTACGGAGGACTCCTCGCCCTGCTCGTTTTCTTGTATTTTGCAATCAAATAATCAGTTGACAAATTCAATTTGTTGATTACGGAGGGCTCGCAACTGTCTGTTTTCACTCGCTCCGTGTATTTGTTCACTCTTGACCCCAGTGAGTACGAGCATGACGCGTAGTTCATCTTCAAGTTCGTCCTTGACTGCGGCACCCCAGATTATTTGTGCGTGAGGGGAGATTTTGTCTTTGATGATTTTCGCACATTGTTCGGCTTCACCAAGGGTAAGACTTGCACCTCCAACGACGTTGATAAGAGCCCCTCTTGCATCGCTTGCGTCAATGTCGAGCAACGGTGAATGAAGCGCTTCCATAGTTGCCGCTTCAGCACGCCCAGGACCAGAGGCAGAACCAAGTCCAATCATGGCTACACCACTGCCGAAATTGATGACGGACCGAAGATCCTCGAAATCGAGATTTACCATTCCATCAATGGTAAGTAATTCTGCAACACCGGTAATTGAACGGACAAGAAGTTCATCTCCGACTCGGAAGGCGCTGGTGATTGGTAGATCTTTGACGCCTTCGATTTCAAGAAGCCTTTCGTTTGGAATGACCAGAATCGTATCGCAATGCTCGCGCAGACGTTCAAGTCCCCACTCTGCATTTTGTTTACGCAGAGCGCCTTCAGATTGGAACGGGTAGGTGACAACGGCAATGGTCATTGCTCCTTGTTGCTTAGCAAGTCGAGCAATCTGTCCTGCTGCACCTGTTCCAGATCCGCCACCCATGCCTGCAGTGATGATGGCCAATTGAGTGTCGTTGGTGATTCGGCGTAAAGCCAACTCAGATTCTAGAGCTGCAGCCTCGCCTTTCGTCGGGTCTCCGCCAGCGCCTCTTCCACGTGCCGTTCGTCCAATCAATACTTTTTCATCGATTGGTGACATCAGAAGTGCTTGAGCATCGGTGTTGATTGCGTAACCTGTAACGTACGAGTTTTCAAACAACCCTTCGCCATGCAATCGTCCAATAGCATTGCACCCTGCTCCACCAACCCCGTATACACGGATGCGTGGTTGGAGTGATTCAAGCAGCGCTTTCAGTTCGATTTCACTTCCTTCACCCATTGGTGGGGAAACGGTTGCTGGCGTTGCCATTTCTGATTCGGTGAGTTCCAATACTCTGTCAATCAAGTGTCGCATAGGCGTCATGCTTACCCAAGCACCCTTGAATGTGCCGCCACTAAGAACCACAAAAACAGCGGTTTTTGGGGGTAATTTCAATCACCAATCAGTCACGAAGACCTTCTTGAGTTACTTGATAGACGCATTCGCCATCTGGCAAGTTTGGTGAGTCGACCAGGCGAGCAATTCGACGTCCACCCTTTGCTTTGCGCAGGTAAAGTCTGAACGTTGAGGCGTGGGCAAGAACGTGTCCACCAACTGGCTTTGTTGGGTCGCCCCACATTGCATCAGGCTTGGAATGGACTTGGTTGGTCACCAGAACCAATGCATTGTTTACATCAGCAAGTTGCTTCAAGTCCTTCAGGTGGCGATTGAGTTTCTGTTGGCGGTTTGCTAGCATTCCTCTTCCAATGAACTCAGCTCGGAAATGGCTTGTCAGAGAGTCAACAATAATCATCTTGACATTGAGACCCTTACTCATCCTCTTGATTTCATCAACCAGGAGCATTTGGTGAGCAGAGTTGTAAGCACGAGCGACGTGGATTCGACTCAATACCTGTTCCGGATCAAGTCCGTGTCCACGAGCCATTTGCGTGATACGCTCTGGGCGGAAGGTGTCTTCAGTGTCGATGTAGAACACGTCGCCATCAAATCCGCCTTCTTCCAAAGGCAAGGTGCAGTTGACGGCCAATTGATGTCCGATTTGGGTTTTTCCACTGCCGAATGCGCCGTAGACTTCGACCAAAGCTTGCGTTTCAAATCCACCGCCTAAAAGATCGTCAATGGATTCGACTTTTGAGGTGAGTTTGAGGACTTCACGACGTCTTTCGAGAAGTGCGCCACCCGAAACGAATCCGCCTATGTTGGCCATCTTTTTTGCGCCACCGATAATTTTTGTCGCTACTGCTTCACCAAGTTCTGCTTGGTCTGCAAGGTCGCCAGGAGACATGACTGCGAGTGCGAGCAAGTCATCAAAACCTGCTTCTCGGAGTTTTTCTGCAGTTGCTGGTCCTACACCAGGAAGGTCTTCGATGAGTGGCTCAGGCACTTCCTCTTCGGTTGGCATCATTACCGATGCTTCATCCGCAGGGCTTTCATTGTTTTCAAGTTCAGTTTTCGCTTTTTTCTTCGATTTGGTTGCCATTCTTGTTCACTTCCAACCCCTACTGGCATGCCAACGGTATATGAAGGACAGAAACAGGGCGCGCGAATCAATGCCAGCTTTCGAAGCAGTTTACAAACTTGTATTCGATAGATTGCGACCTTTATTTTCACTTAAACTTCACTTTTTTTAAAACGAAAAGTGAACTCATTGAGGCGAATTGTCTGCTTCGGGTGCACTCATTGGGTTAGGGACGCTTTCTTGAGCGTCGTAGAGTATCTTGACCGTATGGTCGACATTGACCCGTTCCTCTCCGTTACCTTCTGCAGTCACATCGACTTCGAGTTTCCACGTTCCTGGTTCGACGAAGTACTGGTTGTGCATCCATGAAGCATCTTGTCCGTCTCCTACTTGTTCCGGTGCAGATTCGACCGTCGTTGCATCCGTCGAATTCAACATTCTCCATGTTACCGTGACGGTTTGCCCTTGATTGATTGGGGTTGCGGGTTGATTTTCGATATTCACAACGGTTGAATCGACTACAATTTTCTCTGGCGCTGGGCAGATACAGTCCGGTGTCGTTTCGATGTTCATAGTCTGGGGGTCTGCAGTGTTGCTGTCTCCCCAAGTGATTTGTTTGTCAATTCGGATGGTGATGTTTTCGAAATAATCGTTACCTTGGTCATCGATACCACCCATGGCAGCATCAAACAGGCCGTGCGTGAGGTAGGTGTAGGTCACTTCACCGTTTTCAGCCGCATTGTTTTCAACAGCGCTCGAACCGTCCCCTGGCAGGAAATAGTAGGTGACCATCGCACCAGCAGATGATTTGGTGTACGAGAAGTCAAAGGTAAGTTCTACACCAGTTTCGGAAACTTGTTGGTTGTTTTGCACGTTTTCTTCAATTACACCTGAAGTTGCGTCGTAGTAGACAATCAATTCAATGGCACTGCTTTTTTGGGGTTCTTCATCCGAGGTGAGGCAACCCGAAATCGAAGCCACCAGGAGCAATGAGCACAAGAGGAATGGTACTGCTCTCCCTGCTCGCATGTGCAGAGACACGCGCTTCATCTTCATCAATGCAATGCCGGATTATCACGTTTTTCTCGTCCAAAGTGGTTTTTTCTGTACTGCAGTTCAATCGTAGTTAATCGGTGCATTGAAGAACGGGAGGGTTTCAGCCTTGGGTATAACGAGGTGGGGTAGTCTGGATATCCCGTCGGGCTCATAACCCGGAGATCGATGGTTCAAATCCATCTCTCGTTACCACTCTCAGTACTCGTAGTAGTCATGTTGAGGCTTGAGCAGATCCATTGCTGCTTGTAAGCGAGCGTTTGCCGCAGCATCTCCTCGCTCAATGGCTAAACGTTCCGCACTGATGCGTTCAATCTGCTTCTGACAAGCGTCGGCCGGACCGATTTGCTTCTCAATCGCAGCATGGAGCATTTCCATTATATCTTCAGTTTTCGCCATCGGTGAATCGTTCGGTTGCAAGTAAAATACGCCTTCATACATGATGACAGGGCCTGAACTGGCGACGATGTTGACGAATCGCTGAATGAGTTTCTTCTGGTCGGGAATCAATTGGCATGCTTCCAGTGCTGCGGCAACATGCCCTGGTGATTTCTTTTCACATTGAGTAAAGGCTTTCATCGCAGCACTTCTTTTACCAGCATGAGCGAATACCTTACCTGCACGACGATAATCTTCAGCAGCGGGTGTCATTTTCTCCAACAGTTGAGGGGCGCCTTTACTGAGCATTCGAACCAATTTTTTCCGTTCGCGATGGAGGATTTTAACGGTGGAAACTCCACGCTTAGCTTTGTTTCGGGCAAGAAAAACATCGCACAGAATTCGAAGACCCTTGACCAGCATGATTTGTGAATCAGCGTCTCTGTTCTTTTGCGAGAGAAACAGGTCTGTGAACTGAATGGCCATGACTTCGGACATTTCCATTCGACCATCAGCCACATACCGCTCCAGTTGGAGCAAGGTTTGTGCAGGGTCATTCATTCCAAACATGGCAACAATCCCTGCTGGAGGTGATGACCTATCATGCCTTTCCCTGTTCGCTCGTCATGAATGCCATCGAGAACGCCTTCTTCTCAGTTTTTTCTCCTTTTTCCTTTATGTGTTAGCGGATACGGGCACTGCTGTGGAAGACAACCTATGCATCGCAGTGACCGGGACACCCGGAACCGGAAAGACGACGATTTGCGAGTCATTGAGCGAACTCTATACAGTGGTTTCACTTCAAGAACTGGCTGAACAAAACGGTTGCTTGGAACCAGTTGACCAGGTCGACGGTTCTGCTCCGCTGGACATTCACAAACTTTCAGAAACATGGGTCCGTGAAGAAACCGAGACATGTTTTGTCGACGGCCATCTTTCCCATTTGCTTGACGTTGATGCCATCGTGCTTTTGCGATGCAATCCTGAAAAAATCCGTGAACGGCTTGAACAGCGTTCGTATTCACCGGAAAAAACCAACGCCAATGTGGAGTGGGAATTGCTTTCTGGCACATGGTCTGAACTGCTTGAATTTGAGATAGAAGTGCCCATTTTAGAACTTGATACGACCGTTTCATCAAGCGAAGAACTGGTTGAAAGCATTGTTCAGTGGATGGATGAAGGCACTCCCTCGGCTTCTCTCAAAGATGCTGCTTCGAATGCGATGAACTGGTTGTAAGACGCTGTTTTTGTGTTTTGATTACCGCAACAACAAACACCCCCCCGCTTCGGCAGCATGAATGAGCACTATGGCGTTAGAGAAATTAAGAGACACTTGGGAAGGTATTTTGAATCCACTTTTAGACGCTCTCGAGAACGTCAAACCATCCACCGTAACTTGGGTCGCTTTACCGGTAGGCATACTCGGCGGTTTGGCTGTGCTCACTGCTGATGAGACGACCTATGGCGCAAACATGTTGTTCGGCGGTGGTTTGCTGATGATACTGGCCATGGCCATGGATGGTTTGGACGGACCTCTTGCTCGTAAGTTCGGTAAGGTAAGCCGATGGGGCGATTATCTTGACCATACTTTTGACCGCCTTCTCGACGCCGTCTGGTTGCTGTGCATTGCAGGTTCTGTTTTCGTTGGCGACATCACCATCGGATTTGTAGCCGCTTGGCTGACGCTTCTTGGCTCGTACATGGGCACGCAAGCACAAGCAGTTGCTGGCTCTCGTAATTACCGTGGTTTTTCCAGAGCAGATCGCACCGTTGTCACCATTGTGGGAATTTTCCTTACCGCTGTTTTTATTTATGCAGATGTTGGTGATTTCGGGATGTTGCCCGGCGTACTTGACCACATCCCCATTACTCCTCTGAGCATTGTTGTGTTGATTTCTGCTTTCGGAGGATTATGGACGTTCCTCGTGCGTTTTCAACAAGCTCATTCTGAAATTACTCGTATTGATTCGGAAGACCCTCTGCCACAACCGAACCAATCTTCTGAACAGGAATGAATGGCAACTTCGTCACCCCGTAGGGGTGTGGTGAATGCCAATTTTTTCTGTTAAATATGCGACATGCTCTTAACCGTCGCATGCGACAAGTGAATTGATGACGGTCGAACTGCTCGGTAAAGAAGGCAAGAGAAAAGCGATTTTCCTTGTGATGTGCATGCTTCTTGCTTTACTGCCGATGAGCAACGTCTCTGCGGAAGATATCGGCAATCCAAACAACTTGCAAGCTCAAGATATCAACGCAGTCTTCGACCCCGTAACCGAAACAACCACGGTGACTTGGCGCAATATCGATATTGACGGCTCGGTCTTGCAAGGGCTTTTCGATGCAACATACAGTGTCTACCGTTCAAGTGAAGTCATTGACCAATCCTCCATCGGTGGACTCACTCCGTTTGAAACTGGAATCGTTGCCTGCTCGTCAGCAGAAGTTCAAAACGACGCTTTCAAATGCCGTGGAATCAATGGAACGGTTTCCCAACACTCGGTTTCCTTTTTGGTTTCTCCCGGTGTCAATGAATCGTTTTACTACGCCGTTACGACAACGCTCGGCGACGGAACTGTACTCACGGACCTCGACGAAAATGCCTCCCTTATCGCAGAGCCAATCCTCGAACAGACCACTCCAATTCGAACACCGTACAACATTTTCGGTTCATTCGATCCAGACACAAGTAAATCGACCGTTCAATGGATTAATTACAACGAGATTTTCCCAATTCTCCCGGAGACGGGTGACGATGCTTACCAAATTCTCCTCTACCGTACATCGTACCCCGTCACACGCTCAAACGGTGCCAACATGCTGTTATCAGAGGCCCCAGTTGCAACTTTGCCTGCCGGGACTTCCTCAATTGTCATCGATGTGCCACAAAGCACAGACAGAGATGCTTACTATTCAGTGACCTATAATCTACCAAATTGGACAGGACCCGGAGCGGACTACCAAGATGCACGCTTCCTTTCGAACAACGCCATGACTTCACCGATTATGGAGGATAATATGCCGCCTGAACAAGTCAGTTCGATGTATGCTCAGTTCATCGCTGAGCCTACCGACGGTGGTGGAACAACGACCGTAGCCTGGTCGGATGTCGCAGGCGAAGTTGGGGAATCTTACCGAATTTACATGTCTGGTGCTGCGTTCTCAAGTATTCTTCGTTCTGATGTTCAACTGCTCGGTACCATTTCCGAAGGTGTTGAATCGTTCGCTTATGAAGTTCCAACGGGGCGACTTGGGAACGCTTACTATTGCGTAGCAACCGTGGATATGTACGGTGTTATGGACACCAACGTCACTTTTAATGCCTGCTCTGATGCAGTCTTAGAAGACGCTTTCAGCCCTTGGATAGCTGAACCAACCAATGTTCATGCTGAGTTTATCGGCAACAAGACCACACGGGTTTCTTGGACCGACCAACTCGGGGTGGAAGGCGAACAGTACCACATTTACAAAGCCGGTTGGAAAGTAACTGGTGGTGAATGGGCTACATTCAACGGATCATTGCAATGGCTTGGCTCCGTGAGCGACGGCATTGGTTACTTCGATGTCGAACTCTCCGATGGTCTTCTTGTCTCTCGTCCGTACTACTTCGTGACGACCGAGGCTCTTTACGGGCACCTCACAGGAACATACATGGACAAAAGACTCAATCAAAATTATTTCCAAATTGCGGAAGGAAATGAAGAAGACACAACTGCGCCTCTTCGAGCCAGCATGAAAGAAGTCCAATCCATCGGTTATCTGAACAAGGTCACTCTGGAGTGGTTTAACAGCGATGAATCCGATGAAGTCTACCAAGTTTGGCGCCATTACGGCGAACCGTTTGGAGAAGATGAGAGCGAAATCAGTTCCGTCACAGAAGACGGCTGGGAACTCGTCATTGACAACATCGAAGCCGGTACTTCAGAAGCGAACACCTTTTTCCGGCAAATCGACATTCCAAACGATGTCGACCGTGAAGTTTGGTACGCCGTTATGGTCGCTGATAAATGGGGCAATACGGACCCTGAGACTTATTCAGGCCTCAATTCAAACGCCATCAAAGTCACCGAAGATACCAAGGCACCTCAAGCATCTCTTGTTTTGATCAACGAAGACAATGAAGCGTTTACCAGCCCGTCATTGATTGCTGGCGATTACAAAGTTCAAATCGAGTTTGATGAGTATCTCGATGTCAATCCAATGATCAACATCACCACACTTGGCGGTGGAGACCTTTCTGGCGGAGAACGTGAGATGGCTCTGATCCAAGAGAACGCTGGCAACCCCGACCGCGGACCTGTCTACGAACTTGATTTCTTCATTACATCCACCACCATTGCAGGCGACATGGTTTTCGAAGTTCACATGGAAGACCTAGCGAACAATCAAGCATCGCAGCAATGGACCGACCGTGCCGTAGATGCAGTCGCGCCAACAGTGGTTATTTACTCGCCATCCTCGTTCTCAGACAGTGAATCAAAGTATCTGTACGGGAACAATGTGCAGGTTCTTGCAGGTGCGGAAGACGATGTTCGAATCGACTCGTTCCAGTACAAGTTTACCTACAATTACGGAACTGGCCAATCCATTTCTACCCCGTGGACTGAAGCTTCAGAAGTCACCAACCTTGACGGCGATAACAGTTCATTGGTTTTGGACTTGGATTTCTCGGCAGGCAATTTCCTACCCGGGCAACACGCTGTGTTTGTTCGGGCGGTTGACTCTGCTGGAAATGAAAGGTCAACGAGCGTCATCTTTGTTGTTGATGAATGCCGTAACAGACTTGATGGAACGACCTCCTGTAATTATGTGGAGTCACTCCAACCTGAACCTGAGCCGGTTATTATCGAACCGTCCATGACCGACCCACCGTACATCTTGGTATGGGTACTTTCTGGAATCTTTGTGCTCTCGTTGATTGTCATGACGATGGTCATCAGCACCAGTCTGAGTGGTCCTAAGAAGAAGAAAAAGGGAGATGAAGAAGAAGAAGACGAAGACTGGATGTCGGAATTCATTGGAACCTCACAAGATTTGGATATGGGTGCAGTCACCGATACCAGTGCAAAAGCAGAAGAAAAATCTGTTGAACCAGCACCTGAACCAGAGGCGGAACCAGAAGAAGATGAAGACCCATTCGCAGTGAATGTCATTACCCGAAAGACACGACGAAAGAAGGATGTTCCAGAAATTGTTGACGAAGACGACGACGACGATGACGGCATCGACTGGGGTGCGTATGATGATGACGATGAAGAAGACGAAGTCGTCGAAGAGAAGCCCGTTACCAAGAAACGTGCTGTCGGCCGACGAGCAGCACCTCGTAAGGCGCCTAAGCGCAGAGCTGTTGGACGCAAAAAGAGCGAAGACTGAGCCAAACCAAGCGGTGAAGTCAAGGGCTGATGCTCCTTCGAAGTGGATATGACGGAATCAAAAACCGCCGATATTGGAGACCATTTGGCTGAAGAGACCGAAGAAGCGATGCATAGTCTCCTGAGTTCGTTCGACCCTCGAAAGAACAAATTGAACATTCTCTTGTTGGCTGTTCCTGTTGCCTTGTATGCGAATTTCACGCATCAAGGTGGTCTTGCGTTTATGTTCTCTATGGTCGCTATCATGCCTCTTGCTTTCCTCATGGGTAAAGCGACCGAGGAAATCGCACTGCGAACCGGTGAAGCCGTCGGAGGATTGCTGAATGCGACCTTTGGTAATGCTGTTGAGATGATTATTGCAGGTCTCGCTCTCTATGCTGCTTCGAAGAATGAAGAAATCGCTGAAACGATGATTACCGTTACTCAAGCCTCGTTGATTGGCTCGATTCTTGGAAACCTTCTGCTTGTAATGGGACTGGCCTTGGTTTGGGGTGGAGTGAATCATAAAATTCAGTTGTTCAACCAAGATGCAGGCCAAATGAATGGATCGCTCCTGTTGCTCGCCATTGTTGCTCTCATCATTCCCAGTGCAGTACATCACTCCGGAGGCACACTTGGTGATGTTGCTCAACTTTCACATTATGCTGCGGTGGTATTGCTCATCATCTACGCGTTAGCACTTCTGTTCCAATTGAAGACGCATGCGGATGTTTTTGCGACAGAATCTGGGCATGGTGTGCATGAAGATCCTCAAATGAGCATTAAGGATGCTTGGGTTTTATTGATCCTCTCTACGATTCTTGTCGGTTGGATGGCCCACATCTTGGTTCACAGCCTCGAAGTCGCTGTAGAGAAGTGGCATTTGCCAGAACTTTTCATAGGCGTCATTTTGTTGCCGTTCTTCGGTAATGCCGCTGAGCACTTTACCGCCGTCTTGGTTGCTGGCAAAGACAAGATGGATCTTTCGATTGCCATTGCTATTGGCAGCAGTGTTCAAATCGCACTTTTCGTAGCTCCGATAATGGTGCTTTTTGCATGGGTATTGGGGGTCAACCTCACCCTCGAATTCGGGTTGCTTGAAACAGCTGCGACGTTTATCTCTGTGCTTATTGCCAATTCAATCTTGAGTGATGGAAAGTCCAATTGGCTTGAAGGAGCTATGCTTTTGGCGTGTTATGTGATTCTCGCACTGGCGTTCTTCCAAATGTGAGTTGATTCTATGGGTCTGAAGAAACTGATTGGTTACGCATTATCCGGCCTTGCTGTCCTCCTCATTGCAGGCGGTACAATCGGTTACACCGTTGAAGGCCAAATCGACGATGTACCAACTCCAAACATCGAAGGATACGTGTTTTTTTCCGATGAGGCCTTACCTGGAAACCCAGCATCCCTCTTCATTTCTGCCGACACCACTGTAAAATGGGACCGGGATGATATTTTCATGGTTATTGCTGATGAGGATAAGAAATCCCAATGCGACGGCATACGGGCAAGCGGTGGGGCCTTCCTTCAATCAACATCCGACAGCCAAACCTGCCAATACGGCGATTCTGGGTACGAAGCAACGGCGATTGACGGAGGCGACGGGTTGGAGTGGCGCGTATCGGACGGCGAATTCTATGCAGGAATTGGCACCAAATCAGGCATTCTTCCTGCCGGAACCGATCTTTCGATCAACTACGAGGTGAAATTGTCTGCAGGCGCCGCAACATACCTGTTTAGTTTCTTAACAGGGATAGGAGGCCTCGGCCTCTCTCGAATGAAGTAGTCACTCTACGCCTTCATAGTATGATTGAACAGCATTGTCCAATTCGTTCCAAGCCAAGTGTTCATCCAGAGTTTTTGTCTTACCATCGAGTCGCACGCCTTGGCCATCAACCCAAAGGTCGAGGCATTCTGCGCCGTTGAACACGAGGTTGGCCAGGTGACGGTTTCCACTGCGTCCTGCGGGTCGCATCCGAACATCATCAAGGTTCCATACAGCCCAATCGGAACTTCCTTTTGTTGCCATAGAAAAGACTTCATTTGCAGGTAAGAGTGTCGCATCCCAGTGGTCGTGTCGCTGTACCAGTGCCGCTAGACGTGCTTCTGCCAGCATGTCAAGACCACTTCCTGAAGATGCCGCTCCGTCAGTTCCGATGCGAACATCCACACCAGCCTCTTTGTAGGCTGGATACGACATCGTTCCTCCGCATGCAATTTTCATGTTCGATGACGGGCAATGTACCGCTGTGACTTCATGCTCAGCGAGCATCCGAATTTCGTTTTTCTTTACCCATGAAGCGTGGGCACACACAGTTCCCGGTTTGAAAAAGTCCAGACTGTTGAGGTATTCAACGGGGTAGTAACCCGTTTTATCGTGACAGTCGGCTATTTCTTTTCGTGTTTCGCTGACGTGAATGTGCAGCCTTGCATTTCGCTTCTCAGCCAACTCTGATGCTCTACGCAAGGTTTCTTCGCTGCACAGATACACCGAATGGGTCGCAATGGCATACTGGATTTTATCCTCGGGTTTTTGCGTTTTGAGAATGCTGTCCATTTCATCAAGGGCAGATGCAGCATCTGGATGTGAAGGAAGTGCAGCATCACTGACAGGCCCTCCAACCAATCCACGTAGCCCAGCATCGGTGAGTACCTTCCCTGTTACTGCGGGATAAAAATACATGTCAGCAGCGAAGGATGAACCCGTTCGAATCATTTCCGCTGCCGCCGCCTGTGCTCCAACACGAACGTATTCGGGGTTAAGTTTGGCTTCGGTTGGGAAGATGGCTTCATTCAGCCAGCGGTGAAGAGGAAAACCATCGCTGAAGTCTCGGGCATTCAGTTGCATTGCCAAATGGGTGTGCCAATTCTGAAGGCTGCGAGTAATGAGGCGATTGGTGCCGTCGAGGTCTGCCTGAACATCCTCGTCTCCCTTCGAAGGAGCGTAGTTTCCGTCTTTGTTGAGCAGCACATCTCCGACGTGCTTACGGCCGCTTTCATCGTACAATATCGCGTTGCGATACCTCACGCTCATGTCCTCGGCCATGCAGATGGGTTTGCCTCAACCCTCATGAACGCTTTCAACCGTTTGCCTTATCTCTCATCGACGCTGCCGACGGTCTGCGCCACTGTGGCTTAGCTGGTATAGCACCTGATTCGTAATCAGGAGGTCGGGAGTTCGAACCTCCCCAGTGGCTCCTCTATTGGTCTACAGCGCTTCGAATGTTGAGCGTGAAAGCCTTAGCGCTTGCTTCAAGGCTGGCTACAGCGGGGAGGTTCTTTCCTGCAATATAATCCAAACACGCGCCTCCTCCAGTAGATAGGTGCCCCATTTTGTCTCGCAAACCGTGCTTGACTATGAGCGTCGAAGTGTGTCCTCCACCAACAACAACATAGCCCTTGGATTCGGCACAAGCGTTCAACATCTCCACGGTTCCAAGTGCGAAATCATCCAACTCGAAAACCCCTGCAGGCCCGTTAAGATGAATCGTTCCGGCTGACTTGATGGCTGCTGAGAGTTTGCGAATGGATTGAAGGCCAAGGTCGAAAATGGGCGCTTCAATCGGTAGTTCGTCGACTGAAAGGTCGACACGGTTGTCTTCGATGTTTGCAGCCACGTCAATTGGAAGGTGGATTTTATCTTTAAAATCAGTCAATAACGATTTGGCAGTTTCAACGGTTTGATGCCAATTTTGACCCAGTTCATTCACCAAAAAGTCGTGGTTGACCGAACCGATGTTGTATCCAGAGAGTTCGAGGAAGAGATTCGCAACACCCCCCGTCGGCCATAATTCATCGCAGATGTTGTTCCGTAGCATATTGTCAGCGACCAAGATTGAATCATCGACTTTGATTCCGCCAAGGACGGCCAAACAAGGTCGAGCAGGATTTTCCAGCGCTCGGTCCAATTTGTTGATTTCATTCTTCATCAGCTCTCCAGCCACGCACGGTATCAAGTGAGTGAATCCAACCCCAGATGGTGTGCTGCGGTGTGCACAGGCAAACGCATCGTAAACAAAGAGGTCCGCCACACTGGCTAGATTTTGGACCATTGTCGTATCTGCATGGGCTTCAAATCCTCCTTTGGTATTGACCTCTTCACTGTACATTCGCACATTGTTGAGCATAAGTATGTCTCCAACGTCCATCGCTTCGATGGCGAGCATTGCTTTTTCACCGGCAAGATCGTCAATCCATTTGATTGGTCGGCCGAGGATACGACCCAATTCGCGAGAATGGCCGAGGGTCGAAGTGAAATCGTCTTTACCTGGGCGAGATTGATGGGCGAGGAGAACCACCTTTGCATACTTGAGGCGATTCAAAGTCGGAACAATGGCTTTGATACGCGTGGTATCGAGGAAAGCTTTGGTGTCAGGTCGAAGCGGACAATTGATGTCGACACGAACAAGAACCGTCTTGTTGTTGACGTTGACATTGTCGAGAGTTAGAACACTCGCCATTGAACCGTCCAAGTGCTCACGGTTTTTCATTGCAGTGGGTCAACTTAGTGTTCGGCCGTTGCGATTTCCTTGGTAACTGCGCGTCCAGCACAGCCGGATGGCGCGAAAGGTGATATAGCCGCTAAGACCGCTGACAAAAGATGGCGCGAGAAGCACCCGAAGAGGATGAAACTCTCAAAGGGCCTCGCCGTCGAGCCAAGACGAGTACATCGGCTTTCGGCGTATCCAAGCGAGAAGGGCACGATGCTTCAGTGTATTACGGCAGTCGAATGTATGACGGCATCGTTTCAAGCCGTGAAGTCGGGGAGGCGCAAGAACTTCCTCCAACGCTTGCCAATACGGTGATTGAAGGTGATTCTCGTAACCTGTCTCTGCCGGATAATTGCGTTCATCTGGTCGTAACATCTCCACCATACAACGCCAGCAAAGCATACGATGAAGACCTCTCTCTAAGTGAATACTTGGAGATGCTGTACGATGTTTTTGCAGAATGCTATCGCGTTCTAACTCCCGGTGGACGAATGGTTGTCAATGTTGCCAATCTCGGACGAAAACCGTACATTCCTCTCTCAAGTCACATCAACATCATGATGAATCAACTGGGCTTCTTGATGCGTGGTGAAATCATTTGGGACAAATCAGCGAGTGCAGGCTCCTCATGCGCTTGGGGGTCTTTCCAGTCTGCAAGCAATCCATGCTTGCGAGATGTCCATGAATACCTGCTCGTTTTTTCAAAGGGCAATTACAAACTTCCGAGAGACAAAACGGAACGGTCAGATGGTCGAATTGATACCATACCGCGTGATGATTTCATCCAACACACCAAATCGATTTGGTCGTTTGCGACGGAGCGGGCATCGAGAGTCAACCATCCCGCACCGTTCCCAGTGGAACTGCCTAAACGTTGCATTGAGATGTATTCGTTTGCAGGAGATGTCGTACTCGATCCCTTCAACGGTTCAGGTTCGACTTGCGTTGCAGCAAAGATGACCGGACGGACTTTTGTCGGCATTGATTTGTCTGAAGAATACTGTGCTATTGCGCAAAAAAGAGTTGACGAAACAGATGCTTGGACTGCTCCTGAAATCGAAGTTTGAGCGATGCCGTTTTGAACGGTCGCCTTCACCATTGATTCATGACTGGATGGAAAGAGGCGGACTTGGTCGGCCCCGACGGTGATGATTGGAGGGTTCCCGTTTCGGAATTGGCCGCTCGTCAGCATCGCCTTGGAGAATTACTTGCTGAGGCAGGAATCCCAGGTGCGTTCATTCAACATCCAGTTGACCTCTACTATTACGCAGGTGGACGACAAAACGCATCAATGTATATTCCATCTCTTGCTGCTGAAGAAAAGCGTTCGATTCTTTTCGTTCGCCGTTCACTCCAACGAGCACTGTTTGAAGGCGGCGGCACGGATGCGCCGCACGAGGTTGTCTCGTTCCCCCGTTCGGCTGAACTGGTCGATACGCTGCGTCAACGTGGCGTCGTCTCAGCACCTGGATTACAATACGGAGAAGTTCCAGCTACCTTTGCACAACGCTTTGCTCACATATTCGTCGAACTTGGAACTTGTCCTGATGTGACGCGTATCATTCACAGCCAGAGGGAGGTCAAATCCCAATGGGAAATTGAACAAATGGAGGCAGCAGCAGATGTTCAACTTCGAATGTTTGAAGCGGTTGAAGCAGTCGGCGGAGAAGGCATCACAGAACTGGAATTGGTGGCGGCTGCCGAAGCAGTGAGCCGTTCAGAAGGGTTTGGCGGCAGTGTTCAGATGCGCCGTTTCCCCCTTCAATGCGACCGCGGCGTTATTGTCACCGGGCGTGCTGGAGGCATTCCATCGTTTTTTGATTCAGCGGTCGGAGGAACAGGGGCCCATCCCTTGGCGGGAATGGGTTCAGGCTTCCACCGAATTAAACCGAACGAGCCGGTCTTAGTCGACTTGGTTCATGCTCATCGCGGATACATTGTCGACATGACTCGCATGTTTGTTGCAGGTTCACTTTCTGACCTATGGCTTCAACGCCTTGAAGACATGGTCGCTGTCAAGGATTCAGTTGTTGATGTTCTTGACCGAGGCGATACGTGTGAGGCTGCTTGGGATGAAGCCTATGCCTTGGCAGTCGAGCTTGGTTACCAAGACAACCTCATGGGTATGAACCCCGACCAAAGCCGATTCCTCGGTCATTCAGTTGGTCTGCAATTGGACGAATCTCCGGTTGTTGCTTCAGGCTTCGACCGCCCATTGCCGGTTGGTGGTGCGATGGCTATTGAGCCGAAGGCAGTCTACGAAGAAGGCAGTATCGGCAGTGAAGACACATGGATTCGAGACGAAGAGGGAATGCGGCCGGTAACTGCTGGAGGCGCATGGCCTTGGTTGACGGAGTGGTAACGATGGAACAAGAACAGAAAGACGATGACATCTGCGAAAAGATGGAAGGCTGGACCCATGAAGACGTTGGTAAGCGCATTCCAATGAGAAAAACCCCGAACGGTACTTACTACAACGAACCAATTGTGAGCGTGTTTTGCCAATTTTGCGCATCCGAGTTTATCGGACCAAGTCGAGAAGCAGGAGGCTTTCTAGGGGGTCACGAATGCTTGCATGCGTGGGAAATTTCCCAAGCGATGGGACGAGACGATGGCATGGTTGAGTAAGCAAAAAAATCAACCATAGTGTTCAAGTTATGTCTGCGCTGTGAAGGGAGTATGGCAAAGCCTTACTCGACCGGTCACATAGGAGCAGTTGCTTCAAATTTTACTGAAATGCGACTTGCGGGTGCGGTGAAGGAACGCCTCGTTGAATTGGCATGTGCAGAAATACGCCGCTTTGTTCCTGAGATGGAGTCTGCTACCCTTTCTCAAGACCCTG
This sequence comes from Euryarchaeota archaeon UBA259, assembly GCA_002506275.1. GTDB lineage: Archaea > Thermoplasmatota > Poseidoniia > Poseidoniales > Poseidoniaceae > MGIIa-L1. The sequence continues at coordinate 41,549 of DAXG01000001.1, forward strand.
AGCGGAAGACACTCGATGATCCGTTTCGAACTCGCTTGAATTACAACCGTACGCGTGAATTGATGATTGATGAAATCAAAGCGGTTGAATCCGTAGGCTCAGCAGCAGTCCAAGCCGGGATTTCCCAGGTAGAAACATACCTTTCGAAATTAGTATACCACGCTGAAGTTGCTGCAGAAAAAGACCGCGTTGCAACCATCAAGCCCCGGCATCTCGAAATCGCAGTTGCGGGCATGGATATGAGCAGTGATTCTGACGACGATGAATCCTTTTCCGAAGTTGCTCAAACTGAAGAATTTGTCATCAGTCAAGGCGGCGGTATTTTGACCGAATCTTCACTTCTTTCACTTGCCAAAACGCATGCAAAGATGCCCGTGACCAAGGATGCTGTAGAGGAACTGATTGAAACCTACTACATGGTCGTTGAACAACTTGAGTCGGATATTCGTAGCAACACCCAATTTGGGGGAAATCCAGTTCATTTTATCGAATCCATCACCAAATTACAGACGCTGATGTCGCTGGGATGGATGAGAGCAATGCTTTCCAAAGCAGCAGAAAATGCTCGTGAGCGCGGGTATAAGCGGATTGATGTCGATCAAATCGTACATCTTGACCCGTTTGCTTGAATCACTCCTGGGGCGCAGTTATGCTGTCAACATCCGTGCTTGTTTCCGCTTTCCTAGCAGGTTGCATCGCGGTACTGGTTACGCTCGCTATCGAACGATGGGGAGGCCTTACTGGCGGAATTCTCGGCACGATGCCTTCAACTATACTTCCCGCTGCAGCCGGCATTTATCTTGCAGGCGATGAGGTTCTGTTCGCACAAAGCCTTGCCATCATGCCGTTAGGGATGCTTATCAACGGTATTTTCTTGAGCGTGTGGATTTACCTCCCCCCTCGATTAGAACGTTCAAAATCACCACTCTTCGCCACTGCGCTCGGTGCACTAGCAACTTGGTTTATCTGTGGGATGTTGATGTTGTTTGGTGTTGAATACGCTTTGGAATTGGGCGTATCTTCATGGAGTATGGCAACTCTGGGGCTTCTTCTGATCATTGGTTTAGCCGTACGAATGAATTGGAATGTTCGCGAAGCACCGAAAGGCAGCGAACCTGTGGCGTTTTCGGTTTTGATTCTTCGTGGAAGTGCGGCTGCAGCAGCCATTGGCGCAGCAGTGTGGCTCTCTTCACAAGGTCATCCTTTCATCGCTGGGTTAGCGGCAGTGTTCCCAGCCATTTTCCTAACCAGTATGGTGGCTCTCTGGCTTGCTCAAGGCCCGACCGTTCCACGCGGCGCAGCCGGACCTATGGCATTAGGTGGGGTCAGCGTGGCAATTTACGCCATGGTCGCCATGTACTCTTTGCCAGAATGGGGCGTTTATTTCGGTTCCCTCGTCGCTTGGATTGCGGCAGTTCTTGGCTGGTCACTACCCGCATATTTTGTGCTCAAAGCACGGGTCATTCCGGATTGAGGACACGCGTCCAGCGCTCAGCAGCCGGCACTCCAGTAACGACCAATTCGACCGATGTGACTCCTTTGATCTTCCCGATTTTTTGCCTCAGGTCGCGTAAATCAAACAAACAACACGGGCAATGTGGCCGTTCCGGTGTTACGGCGATGTTCACGCCACCGTTCTCCGTGACTTCAAGACCCTGAATCTGATTTGTCTCGGAAAGATTTTGTTCGGTGTGTGGGTCTTTCCACGCCGCAATTAGGCGCGTTAAGCGACGTTTGATGGCCATGATTTTCTTTGGCTTCATCGCGCTCCCCCACTTGGCTATAGGCTCCATCCATTACTGCTTTTCCGATTGAAGTTCGGATTCAATTTCATCCAATTGCAGTTCATTGAGTTTACCTTCTGCCTCTGCTAACTCTGATTTACAAAGTTTGAGTAATTCAGCCCCTTCTTCGTACAGTTTTAACGTTTCATCTAAGCCCATTCCTCCTCGTTCGAGCGTTGAGACAATGGCTTCTAATCGCAGTACTGCTTCAGTGTATGTTGGTTTTTCGTCACTCATGTTGTTCCCTCATTTTTCTGTGTCTTGATAATTTGCGCATCGGCCGAGCCGTCCGCAAAATGAAGAATAATGTCTTGTCCAGTTTGTAAGCCATCAACGCTGCTGAGGACAGAACCTTCAGCAGTTTGTGTCATTGAGTAACCTCTTTCGAGTACGCGTTGTGGATGAACTGCGGCAAGAGACGCTTCGCAACGTGCTAAGATGTTGGATTGGATATTCAGTGATTGGCGGGTTGCTCTTTCGATTCGAGAAGCGATTCTCATCATTTCGCCCTTGGCACGGTTAAGTCCAGCAAGTGGGGCTACCCGCAGCCGTGAATGCAAAACAGTGATTTTTTGCCTGCAATCGATAAGTTGCCGTTGAGAGGCGACCTTGAGCCGCTCATCCATCTCGTCGAGGAGAAACTCAATTTCATTACGTGAAGGAACAACCCGTTCAATGGCGTCTGACGGAGTTGATGCACGTAGGTCTGCCACTAAATCCGATACCAGAACATCTGACTCATGCCCAACAGCGGAAACCACCGGTACTGGACTTGCTAAAATTGCACGAGCAACAGGCTCTAAGTTGAACGCCCACAAGTCTTCCGGAGAACCTCCTCCTCTGCCGAGGATGACCAAATCCACAGGTGGCTGATTACGATGTTTGGCAACCTCTGCATTGGCTAATGCCCGAGTTACGGCCAGGCCACGAACAATTTCTTGAGGGGCTCTTGGACCTTGAACCAACACTCCAATTACGGTTCGACGCAGTCCAGGCCACCGGTTATCGATGAGCCGGTGCATGTCGGAAAGTGCTGCGGAGCCAGCCCCGGTCACGATAGCAATATGTTTTGGAACAGCTGGAATACGCTGACGGGTCCGTTCCAATTCCCCTTCTTGGTTGAGCTTTTCAAGAAGTAGGCGTTTCGCTTTTTCCAATTCTCCAAGTACATTGACCGGCTCAATTCGCTGAACAACCAACTGAATATTTCCGCGCTTGACATAGAGGTCAAGTGTGGCAATAACCACGACTTCACTCCCTTCTTTGATGCTTGGATCGATGGAGCATTTCCCCTTCCATATCACGGCACTCATTTGACCATCTTCATCTCGAAGTGAAAAATAGGTATGACCGCTTGCGTATTGTTTCCATTGGGTCACTTCACCTTTCAACGCTTGATTCCGAAACAATGGGTCGTGAGCGACGGTTCTTTTGACCAACTGTGCGAATTGCCCGATGGGTAATGGACCGGTTGTGACTTGTCCACTCCCGGTCATAGTTTCATAGAAGTGTCCACGGTTCTTGAACACTCGCGCTCAGTCTTCGTAGGTTTTCAACCAACCGCGACGCCAAAAGAAGGTCAGCATGATGCAGGCAAAGGCCAGCATGATGACGATGATTCCCCAGAAACCTCCAACCTGATTGAGCGGTAAATCCTCATTGTTCATGCCGAATATTCCGGCAATCAACGTCAACGGCAGCATGATGGCACCAATGATGGTCAACGTCGTCATTACTTCAGTGAGTTGCGCATTCGATTCAGCCAATTGCATGCTGATGTTACTGAGATAGGAATCGCGTGCAGAGGTTGCGCCCGACGAGTAATTGCTCGCTCGCTTCACCAACGCCACTGATAACTGGTGGAGGTCAGAGAAATAGCGCTCAGCACCCGACCCAATGAGCCGTTCATTTGGTTTTAGTAACCGCATTGTGACGGTATTCAGCGATTCAATCGATTTACTCGCTTCACGCAAATAACGCTTCAAATCGTGCAGACTTTCGAGAATGTTATCGTATTTTTGGGAAGGGTCGAAAACTTGGAATTCGAGTTGATCCAACTGACGAGAGTAGGAATTCAAAATGGGTGTCCAGTCGTCTGCAATAGAATCCAGCAACTCATAGAGCAGGAAGTCAATGCCTAATGCGAGGTCTTCTTCATCCGCCTTCTTGAAGCGATGCCTGAACTTCTTTAATGCCGGGATACTGTAGTGCCGAACAGTGATGATGAGGTTTTCTTTGATGAAAATAGCGACAGGTTCAGTATCCAGTTGATTGTCTGCATCACGCGCATTGATGACGATGAAGCGATGATTCGTGAACTTCTGAGCGGTCGTATCAGCGTGCCCAAAAACATCTTCGACAGCGAGTTCGTCAAAGTCCATCTTTTCAAGAAGAAATTGTCGGACTTCATCGTCAGGACGTAGGATGTCAAGCCAAGCTAACCCTTGCTCTTGAATGGCACCTTGGACGGTATCCAAGTCGTATTTTTCACGTGCTATATGGCCAGATGCAGCAGTTTGTAAACGCAGTTCCGCCATGAGAGGCCCTCACATTCATCGTTGTTGATGTTTTCATTCATTTTCGGGGTCTAAACTGCTGTTTTGCCGGTTGATTTTCTTTTGCCGGTTGGCGTATATTTGCCGTTGTTCAACTTCTTCCAACTTGTGTCGAATCTTCCATGAAAGAAAGCGAACGACGATGTAAAGACCAACCAAATCAATAACGAGAATGAGCGCATTCGAGCGAATCCATTCAACAATCATTCGTTCAACCCCTACAACGGTGGCCGAATGTCCACGTCTACGTCGCCGTTTGGAACACCAATGCAGCCTAATCGGGCACATTCCTCGACAAGATAGTCGTCAAGGCCTGGTGGAAGAACTTCCGGCAGTGGGATGTCACCATAGAGAAGGGTGACCATGCATGTCCCGCAGGTACCTGACGTGCAATTCGTTGGAATTCGAACTCCAGCATCTTCGGCATGTTCAACCAATGTATTTCCAGCAATGAAGGGCGTTTGTCCCAAAAGATTAGCACCTTGTAAGAAGCGAACTACGGGTCGAACCTCTTGTGTAACAGGCGTTTCTTCAGCGGTAACCGCATTGGCGGACATAGACCCACCTCAGCGCATATCCTTGTGACGTGTCCAACGGCCAGTTTGCTTATTGAAATACAATCCAGCCTTCTTCATCCACTTGTTGAACTTGGTTGCTCCAGCACCTGTACGCAGAATGAAGTCTTCACGGTCTTCTTGAGCTTGGATGTAGTTTTTGGCAGCCAACTTTTGGTCAATCCAATCGTTGATGTCCATAAGGCCGCCAGTGAGCCCACCTTCTTCTACAGCCTTGGTCATCTCGTCAGCGGTTGCTCCAGTGACTTCCAAATCCTTGCGTATGAGTTCGTTCATGCTTGACAAGTCCATCGAAGCAGGCTTTGGTGGGACAGGATTGCGTGGTCGCTTATCAGGGTCAATGTTGATGCGTGAGCCGTTGGTAAGGCGTGTTTCAACCAGATCGGCAAGTCCAGGTGAGAAACTTGTTTCACATTCCCAGCACATGAACGCCCATTCCTCAGGACGGTCTTGATCGCGTGCTTGACGCGGGTCCATTTCATCACCGCAGTGAGGGCAAGCGTGGAAGATGAGTGCAGGTACGTGTTTTCGACGGAAGTCAACGATATCTTGCGGCGTTCCTTCAAGTTCGAGCATTTCATGGTCACGAGCAGCTTCTAAACCCCGAGTTTCTAACTGGTCGCGAATTTTCACTTTCTGGTCGTCCTTCCCTTCATCGTGGAGGTTATTTTCCAGTTTTACAATGAGTTCGACCGTCTTTCCAAGTCGATTCATAATCAGTTTCTTGGCTCGGAACGATTCAACTTTCGCAATTTTTAGACGTTCCTTCTGTTCTGCAAGTTCGGTCAGTACGTCCTTTTGCTTGCGTTGGAACTTGATTTCCTCAATCTTTGACTCCTGTTTCTTTTCAGGCGCCAAAACTTTCGACAGATAGCGTTCTTTTCCGTGGCTTTGAGGCCCGGCAGTGATAATTGAAATCACACCGTCGGCGATGTCCGATTTGAGACCGTAATTTTCGATGAGCATGTCCTTGTCAATTTTCTTCAAATCGCCAATTTTGAGTCCCGAATCGGCCAACTGCTGAGCAGTAGTTTCATCGATACCTCGGCGTAGTAAAGCAAGATAGGTGTCTTTCTTGGCCATAGCATCCCCTCCGTCGAGTCAATGCGAGGAGACCCTCCTAAGAAAAGGCTCTCCTCTCACAGTGTAGGAATAGATACAGTCTTTGACCCCTTATGAACTACGAATTATCCGCACATTTTGTGAACGATTCACACAGTTCGATCCAATCGTCTAATTCCAGTTCTTCAGGGCGCAGTTCCATTCGCTCGTCCTTTTGATGGGCTGCATAGGCTTGCTTCCACCGTCCTGCATGCCAACCTTTGACTCGACCAATTCGCCGTGGGACGGCTTTGAGGGTCGATCGGAGCTTTTTCCTGCGTTGGTCAAAAGCAAGATGAATCATTTGACGAACCAAGCGAACATCACACGGCCAAACTTCCCCGTGCGGTTCCATGCTGATGTAACAAGAATTGACCTTTGGCATCGGACTGAAATTATGCGGAGACACCTTATCCTCGATTTCACATTCCCAGTCAAGACAAACCGTCATTCCAAGTGAACCAACATCGCTTTCGTATTCCATCACCAATCTCTCAGCAAATTCTTCTTGGACAAGCAACACGATTTTCTGAAGTTCGGTGGTACGTGGGTTTCGATGGTACCTTGTGAGTTCGTCAACCAAAGGCGAAGAGATTTGGTAAGGGATATTGGCAATAATTTTGGTAACTGTTTCCGGCCATCGTGCTTGCAGAGCATCACCTTCGATGAGTTGGAGTTGCTCAGATTCCATTTCTGGTGCGAAAGCATCGCGCAGATGTTTGACTGCCCCAGTATCGATTTCGATGGCTGTAAGTTTGCACCCAGTGGACAGCAGTGCTTCAGTTAAGACGCCTGGTCCGGGGCCAATTTCGAGAACGTGGTCTTCCTTAGAGACGTTTCCAAGTTCGACAGCCCGAGCAATAAGTTCGTCATTGACGAGAAAATGTTGGCCCAGTGATTTATCGAAAGGCTGCTTATCTCGCAGACTGTCAATGAGCCATCGAGCGCCTCTCATGCCTTCACCGGCAGGAGCAGGTCGAGCAGTCGAGGTTGCATATTTCGGTCATCGAGTTCGGCAAGGAACCGCTTTGCAAGCAGCTCTCCAGCATCAATGTTGCAAGCCTCGTTGAGTGCGCTTAGGGATTCAAACCCAGAGGAGCCTCGTGCTTCGACCATCTGCATGGCTTTCTTGTTACCAACGCCTGAAAGGAGTTCAAAGGCGTGTTGTTTGAGCGACATGTTGCCGGCAACATTGAAGAAGGCCGCAATGAAATGTTTTTCGTTTTCCTCAATGAAAATTTGGATCACGAGAGGTAGGTCGGCTTTGACATGGTTAGCAACTCTCCCAATGTTGGTCATACCAAGCACTTGATCGATGTGTTCTCGCAGGTTGGAATCCGTACCTATGTACACTCGTGAGGTTGTGAGCAGTGGAGCCATTCCGGCTTTTGGTTTGAGCCGACACAACAACATTTTCGATTCACTGACAGCAATGACTTCGTTTCTTGTTTGGTCGTGGTCAATGACGCGGGCCCAATCCTCTTCCATGAGAGGTGATTTTTGTTGAGGGCGTGAGGGACGGTTTCCCTGACGGTTTTGATTCCCTCGTCGGTTGTTATCGTTGCGACGGTTGCTGTCTCGCCTTGGGGTAGAGTTCTGGCGAGGTTGAGGTTTTTGAGCAGGAGTGACTTCCTTTCTCCCTTCTGCTGGGCGTGACCATGAAGTCGAACTTGAATTGGATGTCGATTTCTTCTTGCCTGCTCCAACCTTGATGTTACGATCTTTTCGCGCCCCGGTCATATCCAATCACCTCAAAGGGGTCGGTTTTCATTCGAATCCGATGTGTTGACGAACAATCTCCAATACTGCAGTGATTTCATCGTCAGGAATTGTCTTTCGCTCGGATGCCATAACGGCCTTCACGTCGTTTGAGTACAGTGGCATGAGTTCGGCTAATTTTGCAGCCAAGTGTGGCAGCGTGGATAGAGTCTCAACTTCGCCCAGAGCATCTTTGAGTTGTTGAAAGACCTCAGGGTCAGTTTTGAACCCGTTTCGAGCATCGCTCGCAGCCCACTCAGCGTGCTGAAGAGCAGCCTTTTGTTCGTAGGTGAGGTTCTTACGTCGCTTCTCAGCTTCCAACAGCATGGTACGAACAGTTGCAAAGTCTACGAATCGCTCTTCTTCAGTCATGGTAATTCCTCATTCGAGTGGTCGCAAGTGCTCAGGTCGAGCAATGACCGTTTTTGGCATGTTACCGTCTTTGACAGCGACAACCCAAGCAACGCCTTGTCGCTTTTGGATGAATCCTGTTCGTCCGTTGAATCGACGGTGAGGCATACCCATTTGTTGGCCTCCGTCAAGGACAATAGCGACTCTGTCGCCTTCTTGATAATCGTGCATGACGCGGCTGATGTTGATTCGGCTTCGCTCGTTCTT
>DAXG01000047.1 GCA_002506275.1 Euryarchaeota archaeon UBA259
TGAACACTGTGGGGAGCTGAGAGTTGAATGCACGATGATTCGCCGTGCAGCCGACCCAGGTGACTCAAGCAAAGGTCCAATTAACGCCATCAAACCTGTTCTCAAGGTGCCTTCACATCACGGTCCAGATGTCATGACGGTAAAGCCGGAAATCCAAATCAATTCAATGGCTGTAGCGGTTCCAACGACCATCATGCACGTTCACGTGGTTACAGCAACACTTCCTGAGGGCCACGGCCTTACCACTGAATCTGTATTGGAGATGTGGTCTAATCGTCCTCGCTTGGTCATCATGAACGGTTCTGAAACCGGAATAACAACAACTGCAGAAGTCATGGAATTTGCCCGTGACATAGGCAGGAAATGGGGCGATTTGCACGAAATCTTCATTTGGGAAGATGGTGTAAAACTCGAAGGCAACACACTTTACTATTTCCAAGCAATTCACCAAGAATCAGATGTTATTCCCGAAAATGTGGATGCCATCCGTGCACTCATGGGCGTAGAAGAGGACTGGATGGCATCGGTGGAGAAAACCGATTCAGCCATTTCGAAGTACAACAACCTGTGAACTGAATGCCCCGTAGGGGCACATTCAAGGCGCGTGTTGAAAAGGGTAATTGTTTTCGACAGCCCATGAAGGCCATGCGACAACCCTTGCTCATGCTCGTGTTGCTTCTGCTCACTTCGCTTAGCCCGTTGTTTTTGAACGGCACTTCCCCGAATGTCACACTGCCTGAATCAGATGGGCAGTTGCTTACCGAAGCAGAACGGGTGGAGTTGGCCCGCCAACTTTGGTCACCTCTCGAATCTTCGAGTGTCTTCTCAACTGACATCCAAGTTGCAAGCGGTGTTCTTCGACTTCAATCAGGTGAATTCGACCCTCTGCTCTCAGAAGGACCGGCTCTTGACAAATTCTTCACGGACCCCAATGACCCTTCCCAGACCGGGCTGGCAATGGTCCAACTGCACGAACACAATGGAGGAGTTCTTGATTCTCTATCGAAGTCGTACGGTCTAACTGCTCTTGATTTCGTCGCTGATGAAGGATGGCTTGTGCGCTTACCTCATCCACCAATGGATTCGCTTGAATTGCTTCAATCCGATGAACGTGTTCGCTGGGCAGGACCACAACATCCAGGATGGAGAATACACACTGACCTTCTTACAGTTACTGAACACACTCATCTTGCTCTTGTTCCTTCGTCTGATTTAGCACTCGGCGGTCTTGAGGCGTTAAGCCTTGACTTGCTGAAAATGGGTGCTACTGAAGCATGGTGTGGCGTGGGATTGTGTGAAGTTCACTATGCCTCTAGCCTCCAGCCGACTCTTCTCAACAACATCATGCACGATGGACGAATTATTTGGACTGAACCAACGTATGGAATGACGCTTCACAACGCTGTTGCTGGTGGAATTGTTGGTCTGGATGACGTTTCAGCAAATGCTTCATTCACTCTCGATGGCTCTGGAGAAACCATCGCCATCGCCGACACGGGGATCGACCGAGACCACCCAGATATCGTCGGTCGGGTTGCAGGGGTGTACACGAACTTCGGTCTTGACTCATCATCAATTGATTCGAACACGGGCCACGGTACGCACGTGGCTTTGTCGGTGCTTGGAGACGGAACTGGTGACCCAACGGCTGAAGGAATTGCCCCCGCTGCTAATCTGGTCATGTATGCTTTGGAACACGACCCCACAGGAGTCTTTGGCCGCCTGGGCTCCATCTATGATATGCTCAACGATGCTGAACAACGCACGGCTCGGATTTCGGTAAACGCTTGGGGTGCAAACGGTAATTTTGGTCATTACACTGCTGATTCTCGCTCAGTTGACTTGCTGGTCTCTCAAAAGGACACGGTTCTTCCACTGTTCTCCGCAGGTGACCGTGGTTCGAGTGGTGCTTCTCAAGTAGCAGCTCCGTCAACCGGGAAGAATGTACTTTCAGTCGGAACTTCACAAACTGGCTCCTTGACCGGCTCCGTCGCCAACATTTCGAGCCAAGGACCGAGTCTCGATGGACGAATTAAACCGGATATTGTTGCCCCTGGTATCGATATTTGTTCAGGATTGGCTGAGGAAGCAAAATCTCCAAGTGGATTTTCTTGCGCCACAGGTGTTCACGCAGACGGAACGACGAATCTCTACATGACTCTTTCAGGCTCCTCACATGCAACCGCAATTGCCGGAGGGTCAACCGCTCTCGTGCGCGAGTTTTTGCGCGAGCAAATCAACATCAATTCACCCTCAGCATCGCTCATCAAGGCCACAGTCATCAACGGGGCTAAGGACTTAGGGACTGCAGATATTCCGAATGCAGAGGAAGGCTGGGGGCAAATTGATTTGGAACGTACAATCCTGCCTATGGACGGTACCTTTGCATTGAACACCTTCTACGATAACAATAAGCAACTGAACGCAGGTTTTGGTTTGCTGTATTCATTTGACCTTGATCCGACCCATGGTGTCGACATAACGCTCGCATGGTCGGACCTTGAAGGAAGTGCAAACGCCGCCCAATCCTCTCCACGTTTGGTTAACAATCTCGACCTTGTCTTGGTCGACCCGTCGGGCAACGAATGGCTTGGTAACGATTTCTTGTCAGGTGTTTCTACGACCGGTGGAACTGCTGATGCAGTCAACAATGTTGAGCGTATCAAGATGGAACCAGGAGTTCTCACGACGTCGGGTCAATGGCAAATCAAGATTCTTCATTCAGGGGGTCTTGCACAAAGGTTCAGCCTCATTGTCGTAGCAGATGCAACACCAAATCCACAATCAGACTTGGCAACATTCGATGGAAGCATTGTACCCTCATCTTCTGAACCTCTCAAAAACGACTTGATTACCCTCCAACTTGCCTGGATTAACCAAGGAACCCTCTCTGCAGATTCATTCCATGTTGTCCTTGAAGACCTAACCACTGGCCAAGTTTTGTTTGACGCTGATAGGGCAGGTCTTGATTCAGGACAAGTCGACTCTTTCTTACTTCAACACCAGTTCACGACCACCGGTACACATTCAATGCGACTCAGCATTGACACTCTCAATCAAGTAACGGAAATAAACGATGCCGTTTCCGGTGTCGACAACAACATTTGGGAACAAGACATCGAAGTTACAGCACTTGGTGTTCGTGTCGTAGCACTGGATGATGCGGGTGTTGCTCCAACTTCTTCAGAAGACCGTGCGTTGTCCGCAATCCATACATTCGATGTCCTCAATGCCTCTTCGATTGAAATTCCCATTCACATTCTCCACGAGGGAACTGGAGAACAGGCAGTGACTCTTTCTGTCACCAATGTTCAGAAACCTCAACCAGGTAGGCCAGATTTCCTGTTGGCTCCTGAAGACTCATGGTCAAAGTCGGTTTCTGAAATCGGACCATACATCGTTCAAGGACAGGGTGAGGTTGATGATTACAAACGTCTCAACGTCACTCTTGTCAACAATTTTGTCGACCTGAGCAATTCTGAATCACCTCGTTATGCTCGTGCAGGAACATTTGTTGTCGACATTACTGCTCGTTATCAATCTCAACCGACGGTCTCACATACACAGCGTGTGACCATCATTGTACCTCAGGTCACAGACGTCAATATTGGAGCAGCCGGAATCTCCGGATTGTCAGCTGCGCCCGGTGAATCCACTGGATTCTCAATTTCGGTCATGAACATTGGAAATACTCCAGCGCAATACTCCGTTTCCTGCGAATCACAAAACAGATGGCAAATCCAACTTGGCAATTCGAATTCTTCAACATTGGAATTTGAACCGTTGAACATTAAGGAATCACTTCCAATGCTCATCCAAATTTGGGTTCCTCCAGTCTCCAATGGAGTTCCAGAGGCTGGCTCCACAGACACGGTCACCTGTCAAGTGAATTCGCCGACCGATCCAACCCTTAACTTCACTCAATCGGTTGACGTGCTGGTTTTGGCACAGGAGTCCTTTACCAGTGACCTGTACGACGATTTGGGCCCGATTGGTCCTTCATCCTCGAATCGAAATATTCTGGTGGATACTGCACAGCAAGTGAGCCTTAACTTGACCATTGAAAACACCGGCAATAAGGAGATTGATTTGGATGTCAAGATTCAACCAAGCAACCCTCTTTGGCCGATTGAAGTCTCCTACATGACGCAAGTGAACAGTCGTCAAGTATCGCTTACCTTACTCGGTGGTGAAGTCGCAACGGTCAATTTCATCATCGGTGTCCCACCAGTTGCTGAGGAAGGTGAAGCGAACAACTTCGATATTCGTACGGAACGAACCCCGCAGTCTTTTGTTTCAAACACGACCGTATTGAAGGTCCGTGATGACCTTTCAATGGACCTCTTTGGCCCTGAGTCTGGTGCGATTGAAACGGTTATTTCATCTGATTTCTCCTTTGGTGAATTCACCGTCGTCAATACCGGAAACACCCCATTGACGTTGAATTGGTCAAACGGCTTGCCAGCCGATGGTTGGATTGTCGGTTATGCGAATCCGAGCACCTACATTGAACCGCGTGAAGAGAGAGTTGTCCGACTTGGGTTCATTCCCCCATTGAATACTCTGCCCACAGAAAAGGCGTTTGAACTGGTTGTAACTGTCTCTGGATTTAGCAACGGCCGTGTGGTTCAAACTTCAGTTACTGTTGATGTGGCGGTGCTCGAATCGACTTTTGCGAACCTTACCGTCGAAGACGGTACAGTGGCCCCCTTCTCCTCGGTGGCACGTGGTGAGACGGTGACCCAAAACGTCATCATTCGGAACGATGGTAATGTCCCTATCACAGGAGACATCATGACTGAAGTTCTTGATCAGGAAGGAAATATTTCATCAGTTTGGACACTTTCGAGTTCCCCGGTGTCGCTCGAAAATCTTGGTGTTGGTGAAGAGCTCACCGTAATCGTTGAACTTACACCTGGTGATGAAGCTGTAAAGGGTCTTCTCTTCTCGACAATCTCCCTCTCATCAGATGGTACAGTCATTGGAATATTGTCGATTGACACAACTGTTGAGTCGGCGATTGGAACTGAAGGGCTCCTTGGCGGGTTGCCGCTCTACGTGAGTGTCCCACTTGTCATGGTCGTTCTGCTCGCATCGATTGTCGTCGCCCTGCGAGTCAAAAAGAGCGGTGAACTCACCGATGCAGGTGAAGAATTAGTTGCACCCGATGCCTTTGTCAATCCTGACCACTTGGGGACTCGCCGTAGCGACGCACTTGACATTGGTCATGCGGTTGACGAACTCTCCAGCGGTGAAGTTTCCTCTGATGAAATCGCTGCCGCTCTTGCCCAATCCCTCGACATGCCAACACCTGTGAATCAAGGGTTAACTCCAGTGGGTATGCCACCAGCGGGATTGCCTCCAAGGGGGATGCCACTTCCAATGCCAATGGGGATGCCTCCTGCCGGGATGCCACCAAAAGGAGTCCCGCAATTGCCTCGCCCACTCCCCTCTCTATCTGTACCAGCTCCTGCTCCTGCTCCTGCCCTCGCACCTGCTCCTGTTGCTGGTCCGCCTCTCCCTGCAAGTGGCTTACCAGTTGGTTGGAGTATGGAACAATGGCAACACTATGGCCAACAATGGTTGGACCAACAGTAATCGTTGACAAGCATCTCTAATACGGGGTACTTGTAGCCCGCAACATGAGCAGTATTGTATTGTTTGGACCACCTGGTGCAGGAAAAGGGACTCAAGCAGAGCGAATGATTGACGCAACTGGACTTCCTCAAGTGTCAACTGGGGACATGTTACGAGCCGCTGTGAAAGCAGGTACGCAAACGGGTTTGGAGGCGAAGGGTTTCATGGAAGCAGGATTACTAGTCCCGGACTCGGTCATCATCGACCTCATCAAAGAACGAATTCAAGAACCTGACGCCAAGAACGGGGTTATGTTTGATGGATTCCCTCGAACCATTCCTCAAGCCGAGGCATTGGAGCAAATTACCGGGGTTACCCACGTCATCGCAATCGAAGTTCCTGACGAACGGATTGTCGAGCGTATTTGCGGTCGCTATTCGTGTGGTGCATGCGGAAATGTCTACCATGATACATTCAATCCCGTTCCAGCAGGCGGATGCACATGCGGTAATTGGGAAGAGAAGCGAAGGGCTGACGACAATGAAGAGACGGTCAGTTCACGATTAGCAGCCTACCATGAGCAAACCTCACCTCTTGCCGACTGGTACCGCTCAAAAGGTATATTCCACCCCGTCAACGGCGATAGAGCCATCGATGACATAACCGGTGACATACTCAACGCATTGAGACTTTGAGGTGGCAGTTTGAGTTCTCAGAACAGACGTCGTCGGAAAGGCAAAGTCGACCGTCGACAAGCAGCCTTGAGCAGCCAATCTCATTTGGTAGACATCATCAAAAACGCTCATGAAAACGACCCAACCATCGTTCAGTCCAGTATTCGTCACCTTGTGAAAATCTCCCGTCGTCATCGCCTTCCAGTACCCAAAGCAGTGCATCATCTCTATTGCAGGAAGTGCCTAACTCCTTTTGTTCATGGTGAAAATGTTCGGACCCGCATCGCAGCAGGACAACGCGTTGTCACATGCTTGACGTGTACCAATATTCGCCGTTACGGTGGTGGGCCAAAATTCCATCGTAAGCAAATGCATCGTTGAAGAGATTTTGTAGCACACTTCTTGAACAAGGTGTTACACGGCTGCTTGAGAATCATGGCAGACCGCATACCCGAGTCCATTCGCCGAGAGGCCTTGTCCCATGATTTTCAAGCGACCATTCGAATTGGGAAATCAGGCATCACCGAGACACTGATCACCGAAATCGACGCTCAACTCAACACTCGCAGCCTCGTCAAGATCAAAATCAATCGTGGACTTTTTGAGAAAAAGGATATTCCCAATGTCTGGTCTCACCTCGCAGAAGCAACCCATTCAGTGCTAGTGTTGGCACGTGGGAATGTCGGCGTTCTTTGGCGTTGAGCATCGATTCTTTAGGAAATACTCAATAGTTACCCACAGTTGGATTTTGAATATGAACGGTACAGAACTTGTCCGGATGCGCAGAAGGCACCCTTCTCAATACATTGCTCTCGGGCTTTTAGCATTCACCGGCACGATGATGTTTACATCACACTCGATTGCAGCCGGTGGCTCTTCTTCGTCCTCACCTTTCCAAGATATTGATAATTCACAAGCTGTCCTCGTGGGTTTGGGGATACTCTTGGGCGTGTATGCGCTCATCATTACCGAAGTTGTCCACCGAACGCTCGCAGCAGCAGTAGGTGGACTTCTTGCTATTATTGCACTCAGTTACTATTCTGAAAGTTCCTACACGCTTGGAGAAGTTACCACCCTCATTGACTGGGAGACGATAGGTCTCTTGCTCGGAATGATGGTCATGGTCGGTATTCTCTCACACACTGGATTGTTTGAATGGTTCGCTGTTCAAGCCTACAAACGCAGCGGTGGATCAGTTTGGACACTGGTTGTCATTCTCTGTTCTGTAACTGCCGTACTCTCTGCCTTCCTTGATAACGTCACGACGATGTTACTCCTCACACCGGTTACGATTCAATTGGCGAAGGTCCTCGACCTCAAACCGATACCTCTGCTCATCTCTGAAGTACTGTTTTCCAATATTGGAGGCGCTGCTACCATGATCGGAGACCCTCCAAACATCATGATTGGTTCCGGACTTTCAACAGCTGCTATTGAAGATGCAGCAATGAAGAAGGAAGGTTTGGTCCAAGAGGGATACCTCGAACTTGCCAGTTCGGGCGTGACATTCAACGATTTCATTATTGAAATGGCTCCCGGTATTCTCATGTGCATTGTACCGAGTTTTATGTTTCTCAAATGGTTCTATGCAGAAGAGTTCTCTGGTAGCCGTGTTCGCGATATTGCTGAACTTGAATCGAAGTACGGAATCAAAGATGCTGCAATGCTGAAAGTTGCTGGCTCCATCCTCATCTTGGTCGTACTGAACTTTTTCCTCCATCCTCTAACACACATTGCTGTTTCATGGATTGCTTTAGTTGGTGCTGTGATAATGCTCCTTGCCACGGACCGACACGAACTTGAGAAGCCCCTCGAGCACGTTGAGTGGTCGACGCTTCTTTTCTTTGCGGGTTTATTCGTCCTGGTCCATGCACTGCAATATTTGGGCGTCATATCGTTCATTGGTGATTACGTTACCAAAGGCATTGAGATGTTTGGTACGAACGAAGACGGCAATGTCGTCCGCCTCGCCGCAGCAATTTTGATCATTCTGTGGGTTTCAGCAGTTGCCTCTGCCTTCATTGACAATATTCCATACACTGCGACGATGATTCCAGTTGTTTTACAGATCTCATATGAACTTAATATTGATCTTGGTCCATTGATTTGGGCTCTTGCATTTGGTGCTTGTCTTGGTGGAAACGGTACCCTAATTGGTGCTTCTGCTAACGTTGTCACCGCTGGCATGTCCGAAGAAGCAGGTTATCCGATTTCTTTCAACGAGTTCTTCAAAGCCGGTTTCCCAATTATGATTCTCACCACTGCAATTGTTTCGCTTTACATGATGCTGGTCTACGTCATCGGCGCCGACGGTGGGGCTACGGTTTGGAAGATTGTATGTATCGGTGTGACCCTGATCGGAATCATTTGGCAAGTCGCACGTGGACGAGCCAAAGGGAAGAACTTCGCTGAATCACTTGTTGATGATGATTTGGACACATTCATCGATATAGCGGAACAGGCTGTTGACCTCATCAAAGGCACGAAGTCTTCTGAGGAATGAACACATTTCTCCGTTGAATTGAAGTGCCATGGGTTCATGGTGAACATCGTGGAACACCATGTTTGAGTGTAAAGTCTGTGGTTTACTTTCCTTAGGTGGTGGCGCATGTCCGGCATGTGGAAGTCTTCTCCTCGTGGATTTAACCCTTGAAGACGGTGACTCAAGCCCGCTACCAACCGAAGTACCAGGACTTGACGATGCTGTTACTTCATGGTATGAATTAGAGGGGATTGAGCCACCAGTGACTGACGCTGAATCACCACCTCAACCTTCACCTGGCTCAGGTTCGCTTCCTTTTGGATTCTCAGGTGAATCCAACACCAATGTTTCTCGTCTACCCTTTGGTGTTGGAAGTTATGCGACTGGAGTGCCTTTTGAGGACGATGAAGAGGCATTGCCTCTGATCAGTGATCAAACTCAAAGTTTGCCCTTGAAAGAGATAAGTTCGCCAGTGGTGCCAACACCAGCGCCACCCCTCAAACCTGAAACTCATCCCGTAATCCCCACTGAACCCCCAAATATTCCTGCCCAGCCACCCTTGGTGTCAACTGATCCGGTAAGGGACGCACAAGCACCTGTGGAGCAAATCCAAGTTCCTGCATTCACGCCGAGCGTTGTTGCTCAACTTCCCATTGCACCTGCTCTGCCTGCAGCGCCCGTACAACCTCCTGCAGCGCCCGTTCGTATCGAACCTGCCCCTCTGGCCCCTGCAGAGGTGAACCAGCCACAGGCGCTTCGAATCTCACCCATAGCGCCAATTGCTGCCGTTGAAGTGCCCAGTGCTCCGCAACTGGAAGCCGTTCCAGATATGTGGCGTATCGACGCTTCACCGGTGAACATGGATGAACTCTATGCAGTTGATGATCAAGTCGTGGAAGTTGTCCACACGATGGACGATGACGACACCTACATGCACGGAACAGATTTCGAAGATTTGCATCCGGACTCGGGCGTTATCTCACTCGAACTCCACCCAGCAAAGGCTATCGGTGTCAATTTAAGCGGCATACCGGAGCTTGAAGAAACATTGGCTGAAGGGTTTTATGCAATCGGTGAAGAATCGTGGGCACAAGCAGCAATAGCCTTCCAGAAAATGGCAGCAAAAATGCCGGGTGACTCAGCAGTTTTCAACAACTATGGATTAGCCCTCTTACAACGAGCATTGTCGATGGCAAAGAGCAGTGATTTGGAAGTTCAACAACTCGCATCCACTCAATTTGAGTCGGCAATCTTGGCTCTGCGTGAAGCGGCAAAATCTTCGCCGGCTAACGGTACTATCCTGCTAAACCTCACCCATGCTTTACTCGTTAGCGGTCGTGCTGAGAAGGCTTTGAACCTCCTTTTCATGTATCAAAAGCACAACGAAAACACGCCTGAAAGTGCGAATCTTGAGGCCGCAACATTGGTGAGCATGGGCGAAAGTGGACGAGCTCTTGAAGTTCTTCAATCGGTAAAACAAGACGTTACAATCGCTGCAAACATCTCAAAATTGACATATTCATGATCTGAATGTCAGTCAAAAGGATAGATTTTGGACATGAAATTCAAGAGAATTTCGATATTTTAGGAGCGAAGAAATACGAATTTTACATGCAAAAATGCGAACAAGCAAATGCAATGCTATGGGTCATTTGCTAGAGGATTTTTTGACACATTTCTACGAGGCCTAAACCGATTCGTTGATATATGGGTGGTAAGTCGGGGGGATGCTTAAGCACCCTGATATGCCATGTATCGGGGGAAGGGCAGAGGAGAACCGTCCCTGAGGAGGCGGTTTTCTGTGGAAGCCGAATTGGCATGAATTAGATACCGAAGGGTTACTCATATGGTGTG
>DAXG01000032.1:0-2976 GCA_002506275.1 Euryarchaeota archaeon UBA259
CGGTTTCAAGTAAACGTTCGACCACAAATCTGCCTATCATACCACAGCCAAGAGCAATTGCAGCAACCATCACTCACACCTCAGGGCGTCACTCGTCGAGAATCACGTGGGAACGGAATAACTTCGCGAATGTGGTCTGCTCCTGTTAACCAAGCACAGACGCGGTCGACTCCAAGGCCGAATCCTCCGTGTGGGACTCCACCGTACGAGCGTGTATCAATGTAGAATTGGTAGGCCTCAGTGGGTGTACCTTCTTCCTTGAGGCGAGCCAGAATCTCTTCTTCCGACCACGTTCTTTCGCCGCCACCAATGATTTCTCCATAGCCTTCGGGTGCCAGTAAGTCATGGCACAGAACATAGTTCTCGTCATCAGGATCGACTCGATGATAGAATGGTTTGGCGACTTTTGGATAGTGGGTGAGGAAGTGTGGGACTTCGAAATCCTGCGTGAGGACTTTTTCCTTCGAATAGTCAAGGTCTTGGCCCCATTCGACGTCTACACTCATGCCTTGAAGCGTTTCAATTGCTTCATCGTAGCGCATCCGTGGATAAGGATTGTCTGCGTATCGAGCAACAAGGTCGAGGTCTCGTCCAAGTCCTTCGAGTTCTGCAGAGCGTTCATCGAGAAGAGTCGAGGCTACGCGTCGAACAACACCTTCACCGTGAGTCATGATTTCTTGGTTACTGGCCCATGCAACTTCCATTTCTGCATGCCAAAATTCCGTGAGATGTCGCCGAGTGCGTGATTTTTCTGCTCTGAACGATGGAGCAATGGTGTACAATCGTTCCAGAGCAGGCATGGCTGCCTCTGCATACAATTGCCATGATTGAGTCAAGTATGCAGTACGCCCGAAGTACGGGACTTCGAAAAGTGTCGAGCCTCCTTCGACAGCACCTGCTACGAAATTGGGAGCTTGGTATTCGACAAAATCTAAATCTCGGAAATACGAATGAATGGCTCCAAAGACACTGCTTCGAATCTGCAGCATCGTCGTCATGCGTGAGGTCCTCAAGTACAGGTGCCGGTTATCCAAGAGAAATTCTGTTTCTCCTCCATCGGCTGCAGCCATTGCGGATTCAGTGATTGGGAACGGTTTGTCTGGGTTAACAGCACCGATTATTTCGAATGAAGAAGCAACGACTTCATGTCCGCCGTCGGCTCTTTCATCGGCATTGACTTTCCCGTTGATGATGACCGATGTTTCAATCAACACATTCTTGACTTCCGAGAACAACTCCTCGCCTATGGCGTCTTTCTTGACTACGCATTGAATCGTTCCGGTCGAATCACGTAGGACCACGAATCGAATGTTGTTGTTTCCTCTGGCCCTTTTGACCCAGCCTTTCAGTTCGACCTCTTGGTCATCGTACTTTCCAGACTGAACATCTCCGATCCAAATCGTCTTTACCATGTTCGCACCGGTCTAAGGGTGCAACCTTCTCTAATTCAATGTCACCCTCTGCGTTTTTGCTGGTTCGTGCCGAATTGGGTTTGTCGTGGCAAGTTTGGGGCAAAGGGTCAAACGCATTGCGTTCATCTCAACATCATGGCACGAATTGCGGTCTACGCCATCGGAGGCAATGCCCTGTCGTCTCCGAACGGGGACAATGCGGCTCGCAGCGCGGAAGTTCTTGCGCATGTCATGTCGGATGTCATCGACTTGTTGGAAGCCGGTTGGGGAGTTGTTCTCACCCACGGAAATGGTCCGCAAGTTGGGCACCTTATGGAACTGGACAAAGAGCAAACTCAATCCATGGACAGTTGGGTATCCGCAACTCAAGGAATGATCGGCCATTCGCTCGCTCTCAACCTCGACTCGATTCTTCATCGCCGTCAACGCCCCGAGCGAACGGCATGCGTACTCACGAGAGTTTTGGTTGATGGCGATGACCAAGGTTTTCAGTTTCCAACCAAGCCTGTCGGACCGATATTATCCGCTGCAACGGTAATGTCCGCAGATTGGGATATTGCGGAAACCATCAAAGGTCCTCGGCGCGTAGTGGCCAGTCCGCTTCCAATGAAAGTCATTGATCTTCCAGTGATTCAGAAACTGGTCGAATTGCATGCAGTTGTCGTATGTGGCGGGGGTGGCGGAATACCCGTTGTGGACAAGGGTGGACATTTCTCTGGAGTTCCTGCAGTGATTGACAAAGACCGATTATCGGCTCTCTTAGCCATTGAACTCCAGGCAGATGCCCTGATTATTTCTACAGCCATCGATGCAGTTCGAACCGATTTCGGTGGAGCGAATGAAAAAACCCACCATCGCCTTTCGCTTGATGAATGTGAACGTTACATCGAACAGGGAGAATTTCCTGCGGGGTCGATGGGACCTAAAATTGGCAGTTTAATGGAAGCGGCGCTGCACAGACCCGGTCTTGCAGCAATTCTTTGTCAGCCGGGGGATGCTCTTCTCGCCTTGCGCGGCGATACCGGGACGACCATACATGTGTGATTGAAACATGGCACATATTGATATGCCTGTTCTCAATCCGATATATCATGGAAGACACACCATTCACACTGATTGAAGCATCTGCACATTGCGACGGACCCTGCGGAGTATATGACCCTGCAAGCGCTCGTGTCGCTGGTGAAGCAGTTCAATCCATGACCAAAAAGATGCTCGCCTTGGAATATCCACAAGTGTTCAGTTCCGAATCCATGGCGTCTTACCTCAACACCATGAGTCGATATGCAGCAATCAAGGAAGAAGAAGCTCAAAAGTGCAAGAAGGAATTGCTTGTTCTTTGGACTGATTTCTTCAAGCCAATGCATCTTGAAGCACATCCTGAGTTGCACGACACCTTCTGGCAAGCAGCAAAACTTTGCAGCGCCTGCAAGGTCGAAGTTTCTGCTCAACACGCTCAAGAATTGATGGATGCAATCGAATCAATTCACAACATGTTTTGGTCCATCAAGGGGCGAGAAGTTCCTTGGATCCGCGCCAGTTGAGGCTCTCGAATGTCCCTTGT
>DAXG01000032.1:2984-41006 GCA_002506275.1 Euryarchaeota archaeon UBA259
CGAGTGCAAATCTCGGGCGACAGCATGTGGCCGACCTTTCCAAACGGAAGTCAGTTTGAACTCATTGATTGCACCTTTGACGAACTCAATCTTGGTGACGTTGTCCTCGCTCAACACCCGTTTCATTCAGATGTCCAAATGGTGAAACGGATACAGAGTTTCAGTAACCGGACTGTTTTCTTAGTCGGTGATAATCCGGACCCATTGGCGAGTGAAGATTCCCATAATTTTGGTGCGATCAATGAGGAAGCAATTCTTGGTCGGTGTGAACCGATTCAAGCGTGATGTATTTGGCGGGCCTGACGGGGTTCGAACCCGCGACCGATGGATTAAGAGTCCATCGCTCTACCTGACTAAGCTACAGGCCCAACCTTGGGTTCGACCACCCGTATTTAACAATTGACAGAAAGCTGTTCACTGAATACGTCCATTCGGGTTGACAAATGTTTCAACGCCGTTGGTTCCAGCAAGTACGACCACATCGCACATGTTGTTGAACAAACCAACTTGAACAACTCCAGCGATGTTCAAAATGTTTTTTTCCATTGCCTCGGGTGCAGAGATCGTTGGGCCACAATGAGCATCAGCAATCATGTTTCCATTGTCGGTCATCACAGCATTATCTCCGGACATACGGCAGTTCACTCGGCAGTTCAGCAATCGCCCCAGTGAGCGAATTGTTGCCTGATGGGCGAACGGAGTAATCTCAATAGGAAGCGGGAATGCACCGAGTGCGTCAACACGTTTTCTGTCGTCTGCAACGACAATCATTGCCTTGGATTCTTGGGCGACAATTTTCTCTCGCAAAAGTGCAGCACCTCCGCCTTTGATGAGTTGGAAATGAGGGTCGTATTCATCAGCCCCGTCAATAACGATGTCCAATCCATCGACATCCGAGAGTTCAACCAAAGGTATCCCGACTTCTAAAGCCAGTTTTTCGGTCGCCAGTGAAGTTGGCACGCCAACTATTTCGAGGTCATCTTCGGCGATCATTCGTCCAAGTTCGATAACGGTGTGTTTCACAGTTGAGCCGGTTCCCAAGCCCACTTTCATTCCGCTACGAACATACTTGCACGCAGCGATTCCAGCCTCTTTCTTGAGTGTCTCAACATCGGTCATGCTTTGCAAACTTTGGGCTAAGCCCTTGAGGCTTCCGTTTTTCTCCATCAGTGTTTTTTTATTTCTATGGGATGTAGTACCTTTAGCCGAAGTCTTTTGACCTACGAGTAATCTCGTGACATCATGGTCTCTTCACGGACGAACGCGCTTCGGTGCTCGGCTGTGGTGCTTTTGTTCTTGCTTTCAACCCTCATGCAAGGGTATTCTCCTTCGGACGGTAATGAATTGGAGGATGAATCACTCGATATTTTCCCCGTGCCTACCCCATTTGGTCAAAGCAAATTACTGTCCATAGGCTCGTTCCCTGATGGTGCGAACACCAAGACTCGACTGAGTGTAGATGAAGGTGAAGCATTGAAATCGCTTGACCTTCAAGTGGACGCTGCTCGACTGCCTACTTCCACCGGATTTTCATGGACTGAGTCGAGTGATTTCTCTTCGACTACAAATTACGATGGTATGGACGTCAACAGTTCCTCTCTCTCTTTGTTGCCCCAAGAGTGGAAATGGGATTTTGAGTCGGCGACCTTTGGACCTGAATGGACCCAAGGTGGAGTCTCAAATTGGAACTTGCAAACGAGCAATGTAATTACAGGTGCTCAATCAGCACAAGCCGGAAGTATAACTCACAATCAAGAAAGTTCGTTGACATTGGATGTTTCAGCCATTCCCGCAGCAAGTGGTTCTTTCCAATACCAAGTCTCGTCCGAATCAAGTTTTGATTACCTTCTTTTCTGCATTGATAATACGGCATGCTCGAGATACTCGGGATACTCATCGCAGTGGTCTGGTACACCGAGTGGTACGCACACGTTCACGATCCCTGCTGCTGCTCAGACCCTCACTTGGAAGTACACGAAAGACGGCAGTGTTGACCGTAGCCTCGATACGGCTTGGATTGATGAAATCATATTGTCCCCAACCGGCGGTTCAGGCAACGGCGTAGGTACTTGGGTTTCGCTTCCCTTTGGACCCTCCCAACTTGGCCAAGGTGAAGAAAGGTCCTTTGGGCACATGCACATGGATGCGTCAATACCGTCGGGGAGTATTTTTGAATGGCAGTTGATTGATGCAGCCACCAATGCAATCGTTCCTGGTTTTGAATCCATTACGGAAACTTCATTTGACCTTGGGATGATCGATTGGGAAACCTATCCACTGTTGAAACTCCGAATCTACATGGAGACTTCTTCTGGAGATTTACCGTCCATACACGGCATCCACTTCGAAGGAAAAATCTTTGAAGATTTTTCGGACGACCCAACAGAACTCGGTTGGCAATTACAGGGCGTAACTTGGGCCAACGGAGAAGTATCCGGTACAGGTACATTGAAGACATCGACATACAATGTACGTTCAGGATTTGCCGGATTTGAATCCAACTCAGTCCTCTCATCGGGTGCTTCAATTCAATACACGCTTGACGGAGGAACCAACTGGGCTGATGTGCTGCCCGGGAAACAATGGCTATCGACACCATCTTTTTCAGTTCAATTCCGAGTCTCTTCGGCTGGAGGTCAGTGGGACATTGAAACGTTTGATGTTGAATTAATTCGCACCAGTATACCCGATGGTTTGCGGATTGATGTCGGCATGGACGGTGTGAGCGACTGGTCTATGGAAGGCGAGGGAATGGGTCGCCTGGGTATTCAGGACCGATTGAAAGACCATTCTCTTTGGCAAACTCGTGCCTCGTCTCCATCGGCTTCAGCCTCGTTCAGTATGCTGTTGCCTGCTGCCGGAGTTGAGGCGTTTGAATTTGGAGTTGCTTCACCGTTGCAAGCAATGAATTCACCTTTCTTAACCATGTCAATTGATGGCCAAGATATCCTCTCTTCTTCACTCCCTAATCTTCAATCGTTGCAAGTGATCGAACTTTCCTCGAACGAACTGGGCTCACTTAACAGCGCACTTTCGCAAGCCACTCCTGAATATGGAGTCGAAGGTTTGCCTATGGTCGAAGTCACCGTTCGCCTCGGCTCGTCAACAACCCCTGCCGATGTTATGCTTGGTGGACTGTTTGCTCCATACGATTCCTCTCTTGCTCTTCAATTCGGGCCCAGCGATGCAGTTACCATCGCCCTCAACAATGCATTGCAATCGGTGATTCCTGTTGCAGGAAGTAAGGAATTGCCCCTCCCAATACGAATGACTTCATCCGGAGCGATACATATGACGGTGATTCAGCAAACGACTCAGAGTTCGATTGACCCAATTTCGATATCCGTTTCAAACGTGACCGATACGTTCACTCCTTCCACGGATTGGATCGAGGTCACAAGCACTTTTGATTTCTCTAACTTGGGGGTCTCAAATCCAGAATCGTATGTGAAATCGAACGGTTGGTCGCTCGCCTTGCACCTTACTGGGGTGAACCATCAGTCCGAAACCCGCTGCCCAATGCTTTCACTCCCCATGGCGGGTGTGGCGGTCAACAGCTGCTTGACACAAGGCAATTCTATGATATGGTCTTCAGGAAATTCGGATGGTACCATCCGTATGGTTGAAAGTGGTTCCTTGCTTCAAATCCACCATCGGTTCCAGTTCTCAGATATGTGGGACGATGAAGAATCACTTGGCGTTTCGGTGAATCTGCTTTCTCCATCGGGTCCTATGTTGCCTGCGAGTTTGAATTTCGGACTTGGTTCGTCAAACGGGGTGGAGAATGATGTTGAAGTAAAAGACTGGAGTATTGTTTATGAAAACGATGCCCGTTCCGTTCATGAATCCCCGTATCTTCACCCTGGAGCAGATGTAATGGTTGAAGTTCAACTTGGATTTGAAGATGTTCCAGTTGAGTCAACTCCTCGCTCGGGTTCCACTTTGGTGCGGTTGATCGCTGATGGAGTCGAAGTTCAATCGACTTCCATTCTCTCCGACGGCATCGCATCGTTCCCTTGGGCAATACCGTCCAATAAAGAAACCATTGAGGTTGAGATTGAAGTCATCCCGCTTCTCAATCAAGACGTCCATTTTGCCGTTCCAAACGTGTTGAACTTTGGTTTTGATACTGTCGACCCGGAACTCTTGGGCGTTAGCGTCTCAGAATTCGACCATGTCGAAGCCAATCCTGTGACTTCGATCGAGTTTGTGATTGGAGACCGACCAATGCTTCCTTCGCATGCAAATGCACACATGTGGCGCTCTTGGATCGATGATTCGAACCTCGATGGAATCGTTCAGAGCGATGAAGTTCAAACACAACCACTCACATCACCCGAAGACATGACATCTCTGCAAGGTACATATTCCCTTGAATTCGATACCTCTCAAGCCTATTCCGGTTCTTACTTCGTAGGCTGGCTTGATGTCGCTGATTCAGCTGGAAACGTCATGCTTAATTCCGGCTCAATGGAATCTGCATTGTTCAATGTTCAAGTCAACAACGATGGCTCACCGCAACTTGGCACATCACCGGCTTACTGGGGTCATGGTGACTCGGTGTGGATTCATCCTGGTGATTCGAACACCCTATATTTGCCGCTTTTGGATTTGAACGGCATTACCGATATTACCGATATTGAGGTGGATTTAGCTGGGAATCAGAACGAGGCAGTTCATTTCAAGTGGGAATCCGAAAACAATCGATGCACAAGTCTCAACATGTTCTTGGATATTGAGTCATGTGTGTTCCAACCATCGAACCCAGATGACCTCTTCTCCTCAGAAGGAATGTTCATCGTTCATTTCTCGCTGGAATGGGGCTTTGATCCTGATGTGAGTCTTGTACGTGTTCCAAGAGTTGTGGTCCACGATGCCCAAGGCCAATCAAACACTTTGGCCGTGCCAGACTTGAGTTGGAGTTTCTCCGGTGAAGTGAACGTCAACCCACAAAATCTTGAGTTCTCATTCGACGGCACAGTTGTTGAAACGCAGGGGACATGGGTCAAGCCTCGGGCAGACCTCGGCGTCGTAGGCGAACTCACATGGTACCGTTCTCACCGTGCAGTCATTCAACCGTTGGATTTGGGCATTGAACTTGGAGAAAACGAACTCCTTGTGGAAAGTAGGAACGGAAGTTTCTCTGGAATGCTCACCGCACCTCTTGACCCCGGTTCTTATGCCGTTTTCACTTCCTTGCACAACCCACCAAACGGCGCAATCGATCGCACGCCAGTTACTGCTCCTGCGTGGTTTGTCGTCGATAATCAAGCTCCAAGCATTGTTGGAATCCCCTCTCCAGAAAACGAGCTGGTTCTCGTTGAAGACGTCTGGGATTCGATCGAGTTCGAAGTGCTCATCTTCGAGAGTGACCGGCTTGCAGAACCGACTTTGACGCTTCACTGGGCTGTGCATCCTGAGGGTGTTGGCTTGACCAGTGAATCCGTTCTCAATGGCAGTCAGATGCTCTCTGTTATCGGCGGCCGTGCTTTTGGCGATGCGATACCGTGTGCAGCGACATTGGATCTTGATTCTCTACTCACGTCTTCAATGCGTAACGACGCTCTTGAAGTCCGTATCTGGGTTACTGGTTACGATATAGCAGGTCATGAAATCAGTACGGTGTTCAATGATATCGATGCTCCACTTTCAGTTTGGGTTCTTGAGCAACGCATTGCTGAATACTCGTTCACGGCTCCTGTGCTGAAACCGAACAAGGAGATTGCTGCAGGCGAAACGGTGGCTCTGGCAGTAGAAATTTCGAATTCAGGACTTGCGGACGGTGAGGCTCAAATGTTTGTCGAATTGGTTGAAAGTACCGGTGCGCGAACAAGAATCGACGCACGTAGTATTGAGATTGAGGCTGGTAGTACGTTTGTTTACACGAAGGATTGGACACCCACACGGGATGGTACGATGTGGATTGAATTCCAAATCATTAACGGACCAAACGTTCAAACCAATACCGTTTACATTGATGAAGCGACTTCGGATGGTGTCTTTTCCAGCGTAGCATCGGTAAATCCAGTGTTACTCATCATCATCTTCCTCCTCACTGTCTCTCTCGTAGGATTGTTGATTTTTGGATTGAAAAACCCACAACAGCAACAATGGGACGCTCATCAACGCTCATCTCGCAAACCGCTTGTTCACATCCCAAACGAGGGGCGTCCTCGCCTTCAACAAACCAAGCCTCAACCGCCAGTTTCTGGACCATACGGTGCACCGGTCGAAAGTGCTGCACCGGGTGAAAGCCCGTACAAATGAGATGCATTTTCATCCGAAGACTTTGAAGTCTTGATGCCAACCGCTACATGGAGGGAGTAGGAGGATCGCTGACAGAGTTCGACTCTGAGGAAAGTCCCCTCTCCACAGTGCAAACGGCTTACACAAGTAAGAGAACAGAAATGGTCAGGTCAATGCTGCAGAAACGAACGATGCAAGGTGTGTACAATGAAGTTGAAAAACCGAGATTGCCTTGTGGTCGATGAGACGAGCAACCCCGTTGGAGCAAGTCCAAACAGCCCCGTTGACGCGGCACGTCGAGGGGCAGGTAGGATGCTAAGTTGAATGCGGTCACCGAAAGGTAACAGAAAGGGGCTTACTCCCTACTCCCTCCACTCAATCTTCATCGCCGTAGAGCACAGCATCGAGTGGTTTCATAGCCAATGGAGAGGCTATGGCAATGCCATCACCGTAATCCATCCATCCTGCTTGGCCTCTGATTTTGGCGCGTATCGTATGTTCTGCAGTAATGACTGCTGGAAGAAGGAAGGTGCTCGTGATGAAGGCGAAGAAGATCAGCAGACACATAATCATAAAGAAGTTTTCAAGACCGGGGAACGCTGCAATAAACCCAGCAGATATCCCAGAGACGGTGGTCACTGTAGTCTCAAAGATTGTTTGACCGGTTTCTTCAATGGCATTTGCTATGCCGGTCGGCGTCTCCCCTTCTTCCTGGATTCGATGCATCACGTGTATGGAATCATCAACTCCTATGCCGAAGACGATGGTGCCAATCATAGCAGTAAATATGTTCACATTGACATCACCACTCTTCATGAGAAGTGGCTGCCATAAGATGACGATTGCCACAGGTATCATTGTGTATATTCCAAGTCTTGGAGAGCGGAATACAACGCTGAGGACGATGGTGAGTAGAATCATTGTAACGATGGTTGTCAGCGTTTGAGCGTCATGAATACCGTCGTTGATATCCAAAGAAACCGGCAGTCCTCCAGTGAGGAGAGAGGTTCGAGTTTTGCCATCAACAGGTGGCTCATTCAAGAGCATTTCATCGATGTCGTCACGCAATTCCCCAGCAACATTGAGGTTCATGTACGGCTGAGTAACGTAGACAATGGCTTTGGTACCTTCCTCGTTGAGCAACATCGACTTGACTTCATCTGACAGCGTGTCAAACACTGCATTTACCATGTCTTTTCGCAGACCTTGCCGTCCGTCTTGACCTGTGAGTTCAAGGCTCAGCCAAGCAACACATTCGGGGTCGGTAATATCCGTACTGTCCCAACACGGGTCGTGCAACAGATCCCAGAGGCTCCCTTCATACAACGTCACGCCATCAGCGAGTGTAATCGTTGCAGGTATGGTGCGTAAGAAGGTGATGATGCTTGTTGTGTTTGTTTCATCGACCATGTCAATCTTATTTTCAATGGCATCAATGGCATCCAGAACAGGTAAATCTCGTATATTTTGAGTTTTATTTTGCTGAGCCTCTAAGGTTCGATCTTCTGCATCAAAAATGAACAAGGAGGTCTGTCCACCACTGAATTGGCGCGAATATTGAGCTAAAGTATTGAGCGAAGCAATACCATCTGGTGCTTCAGAACTTCCAGTGATGGGTTCATTCATCGTGTCTAAATTCGAGACGCCCACGCCCGTTACCAAAATCGCACCAGCAATAATGAAGACAAATCCATACACTGGCCATGTTCCAACTTTCTTCCATGCCGAAGGGTTTGTACGCTTGTTAAATCGCATCATCCATGCTAACGTTGGAACCAGTATGATGCTGAAGATAAGCGTCGAGAAGATGCCAATGCACAAGGTGACTCCAACCGAGCGAATTGGTGATACAGATACAATTTGCGGCGCAATCAATACTGAGAATCCAACAATGGTCGTTAACGCAGACAGGAAGACGGCGACTCCAGTGGAACGGGTCATTTCTAAAACGCATTCACGGTAAAAATCGATGTTCCACAGGTCAGGGACTTCTTCTGGTGGTTTGCCTTGCCGCCTTCGCCGTTCATTTTCATCATGAGCTTTGTCAATTTCCTTTCGACGCACTTCCTCTATACGGTTGACCATGTGAAGTGCATAATCAACCCCCAGGCCAATTAAAATTGGGAAAGTGGCCACAATCATCGGGGTGAGCGTGATGTTGAGAAGTACCGATGAGCCAAAGGTTACTGCAAGGGCCATTACAATAGGGGTTCCGGTGATGACAACCACCTTTAGCGAACGGTGCAGCAATGTGATGACCAAAATTGTGAAAACGACCGACCATGGTAAAATTTTCAGCAGGTCTTCATAGATTGCATCAGAAATGTCTTCAAGGACTTTGGTAAGCCCGGTGACGGTCATCTCGGTGTTTTGCATATCGCTCGGGCGGTCGTCTATGACGTCTTGGAAATGGCTGTGGAGGTGGCTAAAATCACGAAAGTTAGCCTCGGTCGGGTCGTGGTGCATCCCAATCACAATTGCAGCAGTATCCCATATTCCATCGCCATCCATATCGTTGGTTTTGTTGCCGTCATTGTCGCTGTCATAGTCGAGGTCCATATCGTTGGTATCCTTGAACAAGGCGTCAAATCCGCCATTCGATTCTTCGATGATTTGGTCGACTCGATTTTGGTCGGGTATCGAATACGCACCGCCACCAGGCAGTGAACTGCAATCGAGAGCCAGTGGAATACGGGTATTGATGCCGTGCTCACACAATGAACTGTTGAATCGCCCGTCTGCAGAGTTTATTTCTTTGATGACCTGTGCAGGTGAAATAATCCACAGGACACCATCGTCTCTTCCCTGGTCATCCTTGCTGTAATCGATACCTCTGCTGGTCGAGCCGGGATCGTTCACATTGTCATCGTCCCCTTCTACCCAACTCATTTCCCGCAAATAAGCGACATCCGTGATGTTGATTTGGTCGCCAGAATTGAAGGCGTTCGGAGTTTGGATGTAAATAATGGCAATGTCCGTCGACCATTCTGTTCTTACTTCTTTGAGTAATTCAGTTGATGGTGCTCCGTCGGGAAGGAATATCTCGACGTCATCATCAATTTGCTCTTGGAAGGACATGCCTTGTTGAGCAAAAAAAGCGGCAACGACGAGCAGCAGGATGACGACCGTCGAAGGTGAGGCAAGAACACTGCCATAGAATTTATCGATTCGGCGCATGGCATGAGCACTTGATTGTTCTCGAAGTTCGGACAGTTTCACGCGGAGATTGGCGCTGCTACCGTCCTTCTCCATGTTCTTGCGATAACGAGGGGGGCTTTGAATGATGCTCCAAAATGTGAGAGCAGAACGTTGGAAACGCCTCAATCGAGTCCGAATTCTCGAACCAAAAGGTGGCGAAGGAAACCACGGGCGCTTTGCAAAACCAATCCTGTGGCCATCAATGAAAGTCCGAGGACACCAATCCAAACGGCGGAAAGACCTGGACCGAGGAAACTGTCTATTTGAGTCGTAACACCGCGCGCTGCATTCATCCCCATTGCAGCTCCAGTTGCTAAGAGTCCGAAACCGGGGAGGCCCAGAACAAGCAGTGGCTTCTTTTGAGACAGTGAAAGCATTGCCCATGTTAGAACGGTGAAGCCGTGAGAAACTGCGGTGAAGTTCGAACCTTTTGGTACATCGTAACGAATCACTGTTGGTACCTCGACAATATCCAATTGCTTCTCTCGGGCGTCCTCAAGCATTTCGAGGGAAAGCTCCATTCCTTCAGAATCAAAGCGAAGACGGTCAAGAGCGGTATGAGAGAATGCTCTGAATCCCGATTGTGTATCTTTAATCCCGAGGTCACTTGAGAGGTTGCTCGCTGCAGTAATGACTTTGATTCCAAGTCGACGATAGGCGGGCATATCGGTTCCACTGCCGCCCTCCACGAAGCGGGACCCAATTGCGAAATCTGCAGTTCCGTCGAGTATTGGTTTGAGCAGTTTCGGGATGTCTTCCGAACGGTGTTGGCCGTCACTGTCGAGGACGACAAGAGCATCGACGTTCATTTCTTTGGCTTTGACAAACAGGGTTTTCAAAGCGCCTCCATAGCCGCGATTTACGCGATGCCGGATGACAAGAGCGCCGCATGCTTCTGCAATACGAGCACTTGAATCTGAAGAACCGTCGTCGATACAGATCACTGCATCGACATGGCGAAGAGCTGTGATGACAACGGTCCCGATGGTCTCCTCTTCGTTGTACATGGGCATGCCGGCAACGATGAAAGGTTTTTTCGTATCGACACCTCGAATCATCTTTCCACCCATTGTTGGCGCTTTCCGATTCTATTTAGTAATATAGTAACTGCACCAACACTTGTTGTACGTTATGGGGGAAGGCTTGCTCAGGGGTCGAAACCCCCAAGCAAGCGGCACCGTATACTCAGGATACGTATTCAACTGCGATTGAACTTGAACGCTCTAATCTTGAAGTTGCGTGAGCGTGGTAACTGCTCGCTCTCCATTGAGCACTTTTTCAAGCGCATTCAGTGAGATGACAAGCGGTACATACGCTTGACCGTCACTGGTGACATACGTCGAACAGTCTGAAAAAGCATCGGTATTGATGGAGACTTTGAGTGCTCCACCAGCATTGCTTTTCCGTACGTATCCAACAAGCATATTCGCAGTTTCGTTCAGGGTTTCAGGCATCGTTTTTAGGTTCTTTTTTGGCATGTTTTTCAACTCCATCGCCGAATGTTCGGCGGTAAAGGTGAATCATTTCGTTAAAGGTTATCAAACCCATTGTCCCGAATTTCCAAAGCAGTTTCGACAACTTCACCAGTATCGACAACATTACCAAAGGCTCATACATGATGGTTTCTTGAACTGCCCATGCGAGCATTGGTTACAGGCGGTGCCGGGTTTATTGGCTCACATCTTATCGACAGGTTGGTTGCTCGTGGCGATACAGTTGTTGCTCTTGATAACCTTTCAAGCGGCCAACTCGAGTTCATCCAACCCCATCTTGATTCCGGCGCAGTGACCCATGTGCATGGTGACATTACTGACTTTGAAGCGGTTCTTTCTGCCATGCAAGGTATCGATTGCGTGTACCATTTGGCGGCCAACCCCGATATTCGGCTTGGCACTCGTATTACGGATACGGATTTGAAGCAAGGCACGCTTGCAACCTACAATATCGTCGAAGCCATGCGTCGTTGTGAGGTTAAAAAAATCGCTTTTGCCTCCTCTTCGGTTGTTTACGGTGAAGATGCTCCACTCCCAACACCTGAAAACCACGGTCCTTGCATGCCCATTTCACTTTACGGTGCAAGCAAACAGGCCGGAGAAGGTCTCATCAGCAGTTGGGTCGGGACGTTCGGACTCCAAGCATGGATCTTCCGTTTTGCAAACATCATCGGTACTCGAGGTACGCACGGTGTAATTTTTGATTTCATCCACAAACTCAAATCCGACCCCTCTCGGCTTGAGGTTCTCGGAAACGGACGGCAAGAGAAGTCGTACATGGAAGTCGAAGATTGCGTTGATGGAATCCTTCATGTCATGAAGCATACCGATGAACCGCTGAATCTGTTTAATCTCGGTTCACACGATACTGCGTCTGTTCGACGAATTGCCGAAATAGTCGTTGAAGAAACCGGTTGCCATGATGCATCCATCGAGTACACAGGTGGTGACCGTGGGTGGGCTGGTGATATTCCTCGGGCAATGCTTGGGATTGATAAGATGCTTTCCTCAGGATATGATGTACGGTACAACAGTGAAGAGGCCATACGCCACACTGCACGCGCTCTGATAGAAGAAATTGGAATGCCAAGGAGATGAGAAATTGAAACACATATACGATGATGAAGCTGATGTTCGTACCAAAGCCGCCATTCGGGTCATGAGCCTGTTTTTTGTTGGCCTCATCATAATTGCAGCCACAACAAGTCCAATTGCAACTGGGACCAAAGCCGGTGAAAGAGCACCTGCCTTAGAGGGCAAGTTCTACAACGGCAGCGGAGGTTGGCAAACCTTCAATCTTGAATCCTACTGGGATTCCAACTGGCAAGAAGGCGACGTATCAGGGCAGTGGGTTTTTCTTGAATTCATGGACACGGATTGTCCATATTGTGTACGTTCCGCTGAAGACATGTCGTTGAACGCTGCTGATTTTGACGGAAGCAACCCTCAATGGAACGGTGCCATTGTCAACTTCATGGCAAGTGCAACTGAACTCGACATAAACGGTCACGACTCAAGCCGAGCCGAAATCGTGGCATTTAGAGACAAGACTGCTGATTCCGGCCAATCATGTGCAGGTTCAGATTGCGGCAGTCGCCCCGGTTCAGCACACACATTCCCCTACATCGATGATCTGGACCAAGACAACATGAAGGAGTGGAAAGTCGGTGGCACCCCAAGTTATTACCTGATTCAACCGGACGGGATTATTGCCTGGAGTTCATCTGAAAACCCTGGAGAAGATTCTCGAGATGCAATTCTCAGTCTCGTCACTCGAGAGAGTGCAGATACGGGTGGTGCTTGATATGGATTCGAACATTCAACTGTTGATTTACCTCATACCAACGCTCATCGGTATGTTCCTTGTGCTGCCGACTGGAAGGGTAATTGCAAGTTCTTTAGAGGAAACGCTCCCGTCTTTTGCTACTGAACGTGGCCGAGTGCTTTCAGGACTTCTTTTGACCTGTGTCGCCGGTTTTGCTGTCTCCATCCAAACGCTTTGGATTTCTTCCAAGGTGAGTGAAGGTGGCAACTTTTGTGCATCAAGCACGGTATTTTCTTGCGATGATGTCATCGGGAATACTGCATACAATACCGACCCAATCTTCGGAATCCCATGGGGCGGAATTGGAGCGGCCGTCTTCTGTGTCCTCCTCTACTTGGCGTATTCAACCTCACTTGAACCAAACTCGACATGGGTCGATAATTATCTCAAACTTGGTACAGCGCTCACCTTTGGTGGTTTCCTCGTCATCGGATTGCTTGTCTCCTATGAGATTCAGATGGAAAAAATATGCCAATACTGTACAACTGCTCACATTGCTAACGTTGCAGCATTCATTGGGTTCTACCGCCTGATGAAGCTCAATGAATCGGGTGAATGGAACCAAGAAAGTTGATTCAAATGGACCGAGAGACGACCTTTTGGAGTGTTGTTACAGCGGTTGCCCTTGCTGGGCTACTTCTCCTTCTGGCAAGTGACAAAGGGTTGTTTGATACGGATGACCAATCGTCCAGTGAACAAGAGGAATCGACGACCAACGAAACTCAAACGCAAATGAACTCGTCTGCAGACACCCCTGATCCTCTCGCCTTCGAATGCGTTCAACACGGTGAACAACTGAGCCGCCATGACCATGTTACTCTGCGAATATACGTCAACGGAGAACAACAACTCATCGAGTCTGCAGTTGGTATCCAAACCGATGTCTGCAACGGTAATGAGGATTACATGCACGCCATTCACACCCATGACGACGCAGGTCGACTTCACATTGAATTAAACGATGCAGGAGAGATTTCCCTTGGCGTTTTCTTTGATATATGGGGATACCACTTTGATGAAACTGGAATCTTTGATTACCGTGCGAATTCAACCCATGAGATGGCCATGCACGTGTTTGCTTCAGATGAGACTGCCGCTGAGGAAAACCTCGTATCGAGTTTTGACGATTATCTGCTTCAGAACGGTGAAATCATCGAAGTCCACTATCGGCTTCGCTCCTCTTAAGGCGTGAAACATCCTTCGAAAATATCGGCGTTGGGTGTTTCCTTGATTTCTTCCATACGATGAAGGGTTACATCGATACGCTCGTTGCGGACATAAGTTTGCCTCAATTCATCGAGCAAGCTCTTCTGCACCGCGCTTTCGTCTTCTCCGAACAGTATGTTGAGATGATGGTATTCTTCACCATCCACTGCTACTGTGTATTCTACAGCCCACTCCTTGAGTGGTCTGCCTTGGTCCCATGTTACGTCTTCCCATGACTCTGCCATGGTTATACATTGTCACGGTAGGTTATGAATCCTCGCTTGAATTGTCTCACAATACTTCCGGTATTGGGTGTATAATGGCGCGATTCAGTGCGATTCCTTCACTGAGTGGGTTTTTTTGAACCTTTACGGGGGAGTATGGCGATGATTCCAGCACCTGCGGCGAGGGCAAGTAAAGCGGAAGTGAAGGAATTCGATTCCTGAACTTCTCGAGACCGGAATGCCATCTCAACGGCCCCATGGGTGCCAAGCCCAGCATTCTCTTCAGAAATGGATTCGATGGTATTTTCATGAAGGAGCAGTACGCTAAACTCTTCGAGACTTTCAAAGGAGACCGAAAAATCACGTGTACACGATTGGTTGACTGCCGATGACAGCATGCCGATTTGGTTGGTGACTGAGGTTGTGTTGATGCTGCATTCAGCAGTTGCAACAACGACCCGGTCACGCGTCGCTTCACCGGGGTTAATCGCATCCATGGGGACAGATTTCCCGTGTTGCATCACCAAGAATGTCAATTGAGTCTGATGAAGTTGCTCCTCGTTTGATTCAAACGAAAGAATGCGAGCAGTCGTGATGTTTTCGATTTGAACCACTTCAAACTGCAAGGTTGTGGTTTCTTGGCGCTGGACTTCAGCA
Organism: Euryarchaeota archaeon UBA259; assembly: GCA_002506275.1. GTDB lineage: Archaea > Thermoplasmatota > Poseidoniia > Poseidoniales > Poseidoniaceae > MGIIa-L1. Next base: position 17,834 of record DAXG01000032.1, read on the forward strand.
TCGAGAATGTCCCGTTGAACTTCGTTCCATGCTTCAAGGCCTGTGCGTGGGTTTTCACCTTCAACAAAGAACGTCGGTGTCGAGAGTAAGTTGCCGTGAAGAAGCCCGAGTCGATCAATTCTGTGCTGTGCAGCAGGGGGCTGAAAAGCATCGAGATTGTCCGAAGGATGGTAGGCGACCATGGCAATTCTTGAACCGTGTGCGTCTGCTACACCCATAAGATAAGGATCAATATCTGCACAACTTTCACACCAAGTGGTTGTTATTTCTTCTATCAAAACACTGCGGCCAATCAAACTTGATTGAACCGGCTCATTCAACGGCGTGTTGGGGTCGATGACTTTTGCCTGTGCAGCTCCACCACCAATGCCCGCACCCATGATACAGAACAGAGCGAACAGTGCGAAGGCCGTTGATTTCATCACCATACCTCCCGTTGAGCCGAACGAACATGCCGACCCACTTCATCCCTTTGTTGGACCGTATTTTGAAGGGAGGTTTCATCAACAGTGCGTGGTGAGGGTACATTAGAGGGATTCTATGGCAGACCACTGGATTGAAAATCACAAACGTGATTCATGGCGGCGTCAAGCCAAAGCCAGCGGCTATAGAGCACGCTCTGCTTTCAAATTGAAACAAATCCAAGAGCGATTCAATCTTCTGCGTGAAGGCGACATCATTCTTGATGTAGGTTGCCATCCTGGTGGTTGGGCACAAGTCGCTACCGAGATCGTTGGAGAAACTGGATGGGTCATCGGTGTTGATTTGGAAGCCTGCCAACCGGTTGAAGGCTCAATACTGCTTGTCGGCGACATAACGGACCCACACACCCAGCAGCGCGTGCTTGAAGAGTTGAACGAACGACCTTTACACTCGATTATATCCGATATTTCCCCCAACATTACAGGGAAATGGGATATGGACCAAGCCGTAGCAATGACGCTGGTAGCTCTTGTCTACGATTTCTCACTGCCCCTTCTTTGCAAGGGTGGCTCATTTGTGACCAAACTGTTTCAAGGCGTAGGTGTTGAAGAGTTGATTGATGTCGTGAAACCTTTTTTCTCTGATGTTCGCCGCTTTTCACCCCATGCTTCACGAAACTCTTCCTCAGAAGTCTACTTGATTTGCCGAAATTTCATGCCGTGGAAATTCAAGAAAACAAACATTCTGGAGAGTTATGAAACTGCTCTTAACGTCAAACTTGGCGGTGATGATATCGAAGAAGCACCTGAAATCATTACTTCCTCATTTTCGGTCCGCAAAAAAAAGTCGGCTGAATAGATTGAAGAGGTTTGGAGCGTTTTTCCCGCACTATGGAAGAATCCAAACCCGTTACAAAAGCGCATAAAATCAAGCATACACGGCAAAAAGTTGCCGACCTGACCCCTCATTCACCCGTACGGCGGCTCGAATTGGTTGTTCTCAGAGTGTACCCTCGACGTATGGTATATTCCGAACACTATGTTGGCCCGGTTGCAGCTGCATGCGGTCGGGACGAGACCGGTATTATCGGCCTCATCCTTTGGAACGAACAAATTCAAAGGGTTAACGTGGGGGATATTCTGGTGATTGAATCGGGTTGGTGCCGTGAAAAAAACGGTGAATTGGTGGTCAGTACAGGGAAAAAGGGTAGGCTCTCTATCCTGAATCGATAAAGATGTACATCTCATCCAACAACCAGCACATCTGCAATTCTATGGCCTCACCTGAGGTGATTCTGCACGCAAGCATAAAGAAGGGGAGGGCGTGGGCCATTTGTTCCTGAGGACTTATCATGACTGAACGAGCAGTAAATTGTACATCATCCGGCATCCCTCTTGAGGAGACCGGCTCAACTTCTTTCCCATGCCCTGGCTGCGGTGCAGCCATTGGCCGCAGCCCACGCTGCCGAAACCAAGGTGTTCTCTACACCTGCCCGAGCTGCAAATATCAGGGACCCTGAGGTGATTGCATGGGTATGGTAGCAATGACGTACAAAATCAATCCTGACTCGGATGTTGAAGATGTGAATGCAGAAGCCATTGCGGCTTCTGTCCAAGCTCTTAGCGATGATGTCTACAACGTTCAATCTGTCGAAGTCAAGCCTTTGGCTTTCGGTCTTAAATTCGTTCAAATCCACGTGGTCATGAATGACGGCGAAGGACTTGCTGACGCTCTTGAAACAAAGATAGCAGCAATTACTGGCGTTGGAGAAATCGAAGTTCTTTCAATGGGACTTCTTTGATCCGCTTCACAATTGATGCAGCGGGCAGCGCATAAATTCACGCAACAATGTTGTTGCGTAGCTTCCTGAAGCAAGCGTGAATCTGAATCGGATGCAAGCACCCTCGGGATGCCATCTGCTGTTCGCAAGCGGACCGGCCTTCCAACGTTCGCCCATCGACTCGTCATCAGCAAGCGGTACAGTATCGACACTCAATTCATTGAAACTGGTTACCAGCGAGCGTCGAGTACCCCGAGTTGAGAGTCGAGGAATGGCTTCAACTTGCCAATCCACGTCGGAAAGTCCCATTTGGTCAATGATGTCCTTCTCAATGTCACCGCTTTCACCCTCGCAGGTCTTGATTTCGGTACCGGGCAGAGGGCCTGTAGGCGACAATCGACCAAGTTGACAATTACGTATAATGCGGGGGAGAGTCCGTTGTTCAACAACAACACAACTTGAGGCGTCCAACTGACCCTTTTCGTCGATTCTGCCAACCATGTCGCCCGCAACCGGCCAACTTATCGGATGCTCAGCAGCCAGCCGAGCGTGTAATGATTTGTTGAACACGACGGATTGAAGTGCGTGGACGGTCATGAGTTGCAGGTTTCCTGGAAGCTTTCGAAATGCGCCAATGTAATCATCTGGGCGATGGAGGAGATGTTCCACCATCTTTCGTTCAAATCCCAACCATCGAGGAGCCAATTCGAGCCCTTCTTCTGTGGGGCCGTTGTCTCGAACATGCTTCCTGAATGCGGCGACATCATCGTTTTCCGACTCACCTTCCATGGCGATGTATGTGAGTGCTGCTTGTTTCCAGTCCCCAGAAATCACGTGACGTCCAACTTCAGCGGTAACCGGGCGGCCCGAGCCGAACCGTTGCGGACCAATCCAATTCGGGAATTTGTTGTCGCCAAGTTTCTCTGCCATTTCTTCTTCAATCGATTTCACTTGTTCCAGGGCATCTTCTGCTGACATTGGCGTGCCGTCTTCGTTTGCACACCCTCGTACGACAATCGTAAAGCGGTTTCCTCGATGGTTTCCAAAACCAATTTTTTGATGGGTTCGGCCGATCACTTCAATTTCCACATCTGGAATGTCGACTGCAGCTACTTTCGCTTTTGGTGCATCGATGACAAACAACTGCTTGGTCACAGCACGCTTGTCCTTTGTTCCGGCAAAGAATATTCGGTTTCGTGGTATCGAAAGGGCCTTTGCTAAGGTGTTGCAAAACCGATTTGTCTCCCAGTTTGTGAGCATGATTTTAGCGACCGTAAATCTTCCCTTGTTGTCAAGATGAACCGCAGTCGATATCTCTTCAACACGGAAATCAGTGACTCGGGCCTTAAGTACGCCGCCAATACCTTTTGTCGAGGTTGCATAGCCGTCAAGGCCAATGGATTCTGCTAAAGAATCCGTCCATGTTGTCACTGCAACACCCCATTCAGAGGCTGATGCTTTCGAATTCAGAAGAGATTCCACTTACGATTTCCTTCAACACTTTCTCCGAGTTGTTTTTGCCGGAGGTTCGAATGTAAAATTCTGGGTCATCCAATTCTGGGTGGCCAGGGAAATAGTTGGCGTAATCGATTTTGCTGCTGCTGTTGAGTCGTTCACGAAGCATTTGCAAGGCGGTGTGGCTCTCGCCAATGACTCGCAATCGCAGTTCATTTTTTTCTTTGAGGAGGACTTTGACAGGCATTGCAATCGTTCTTGCCACCTGCCTACTTGTTTTGAACCTTCTCCTACCGTCGAGTTGGAGGAGAAAAGAAATCGCTGCAAGTTGGAACCAATCCGATAGAACTGCAGTTCGCCGTACAAATCAACCACGCCTCTTTTTTAGTGTCTTGGCTTCGCACGAACAATGGATACTTCCGCGCTGGAGGAACGAATGGCCCTTTGGTCATCTCACTTCAAGCAATGGACTCCGGCAATACTGGTCGTAGTGGTCTTGTTTACTGTTGCCATCAGCGCACATTTGGTCGTCTCACCACCGACATTCAACACCGATTTGGGAGATTTTGCCCCGGAATCTGAGTCACGTAATGCTCACGATAGAATCCACGAGTTCTTTCCGAATGAAGCTCGCCCGCTCTTCATCCATGTTACCGCAGATGATGGGAGCAATGTGTTATCTATAGAACACTTGAAGACGATGGACAACCATCTTCATTCCATGGAAAATGAATCGGAAAAGCGTCAAGATGCCGTGGCAGTATGGACTACGGCACCGGGTATAGTCCAACTCGCTCTTGATGAGGAAGGAAACGGAACTGATTTACAGTCAGTCGAAGCATGGAGCGAAATCCTTGACGCATTGTTCGATGAAGATACCGTTTGTTCACTGACTTCTGATGACCAACTCCTCTCAGCGGCTCGTTATGCCTCGTCCGCATTGCTTCATTCGGACCTGAACATCGATGCGAGTTGCACCTACTTGAGCGATGGTACCGGTGACGGAGCACCTGCTGCGAACTCCACACTTTGGGTTCTTGAGATTGACCCGGAAATGGATGAGGAAGAGCGAAAAATTATCCAAGACCAATTCCGTGCTGAATTTTCAGAATTGTCAAAGAATTCAGACTTGAATTACGGTGTTGCTTCACTTGACCTCATTTCATACGATATCGATCAAGGAACTTTTGACAATCTCGCATTGCTCGTGGTTTTGGCGTTGGTGGTTGTGGTCGTTCTGCTTGCTATTGCTTTCCGTTCGCTCAATGATGTCGCGTTCCCATTGATTGGCTTGTCGTTTGCGCTCATTTGGACGTACGGTGTACTCAATGCCCTTGGCGTCCGATTTACAGCGTTGGAAGTGGCTGTTGCTCCTTTGGTTCTGGGTCTTGGTATTGATTATGCCATTCACCTGCAACGTGCATTCTCTGCCATCCGCAAAGAGGTTGATGACCCTGCAGAAGCATGGCTGCGATCATGTGCAAGACTCTCAGTCCCACTTTGCTTGGCTGTAGTGACAACCGTTGCAGCCTTCCTCGCCAACATTATCTCTCCTCTACCGCCTTTGGCGACCTTTGGATACGCCCTTGCCTTTGGTGTCGTTTGTGCTTTTGCTTCATCCACCGTTGTCGTTGGAGCACTGCATGTGGCACGGAATAAAATCTCGATTACTGAAAACGCTGTGGCCATCACAATGCCTGGCATTGTGAACTCAATCGTCACCGTCCAACAGAAGCAGCAAGTCATGGTACTTCTCGCAGCAATACTGATTTCCGGTGTTTCGATTTTCGGAGTTGCTTCCCTGGAGACTGATTTTGACCTCGCCGACTTTGTCGACCCAGAAATGGAAATCATGCAAGTTCGCGACGACATGGATACAAGTTACGACAGTGCAGCTTGGAAGTTGATTTACATTCTTTTGGAGCCTGCTGTCGATCAAGAATCGATACCAGGTGATGCATTAATGCTCGATGAAATGCGAGGATTGCACAAAGACTTGGAAACCAACCACTACGTCGTTGGTACCGATGATTCACCTTCATCGCCTTCGTATGAAGGGCCATATGTTGTCTTACGGGATGCGATCTTGCGTAACGCTACTTTCGGCGAAGTGCATAACCTTGAGATTTATGCTGGCGATGTCTATGTCATCAACACCAGTCAGGGCTGTAATCTCGGTCCAATGTTCCAAGCGCTTTCAACCAACGCGACGGTTGCTGATGTGTTGTCCGGTGAGACATGGGCTGAGCGCATCGAACAGACCGTGTACTTGGACGGACAAGAAATCACGTATCTACGTAATGAAATCCGTGTTGAAGCGTCAACCTCCGATCAATCCAACATTGTGATTTCGAGCATCGAAGAACAAATTGGTTCGACTTCCCTTTCTGGATCATTAAGGTATAATTTGGACGGTCAAGCCCAAATTCACATCACTGGGGACTTGGTTATTCTACAAACGGTTCTCGAGGGTTTGAATTCTTCACAGATTAAATCAACTGCCATTTCTCTTTGTGTGTCCTTCCTCGTTTTGTTGATTCTCACCCGGCGTGTGGTTCCTGCACTGGCCGTGCTCCTACCGGTTGCATTAGCGTCGCTTTGGGTCGCAGGTTCGATGTTCGTTTTATCTCTCAAATGGAACGTTCTCACGGTGATGGTTACTGCGCTTACGCTCGGAATTGGTATTGATTACTCCATTCACATGTGGCGTCGCATTGAGGTCGAATTAGCACGGAGAGATACCCACTGGGAAGCACTACGCGCAGCACTTTCAACAACCGGTGTTGCCCTCATTATGAGCGCTTTGACAACGGCCTTTGGATTCCTCGTGCTGATGTTTTCTCCAATGCCGGTAATCCAAGACTTCGGTCTCATCACTGCAGTGACGGTCTTCTTCTCGTTGTTGTTGGCTCTCCTGTTACTTCCAGTCTTGATTGAATTATCAGCGCGCAATAAAGAGGAAGTTATTGAAACACCCGAACCCATTGTGTTTGAAGGTTAACTAAAGCGTTGATAATGCGTCGATGATTTCTTTCATCGATAGATTTTGCTCCCTTGCAACCAATGCTAAACACATCCAAAGGGTCGCATATCCGAGTGCTTGTTGCTTTCGCTGTGCACGCCGTTCGACTTCATCAACGGGTATTTGTGATGATTTAGCGATGAATTTCGTCAAACGTTGAACAAGTCTTGCACGAGGGTCATTGGTATCAACTGGAGAGGAATGTGCTTTGGGCTTTGAGGCGACGGTGACAGCGATTTTCTCAGGGATTGTAGCCGCCTGAACTGGTACTGGTTCTTCATCGGTTGGTGATACCGGCATGATGAGCCGTGAAGGGCGAGGGAACCATCCCAGAGGCGATTGCACTCCCTCCAGTGATACAGTTGGTTTCAATGCGTTTTCTTCTCCGGCCAACCAGCCTTTCCGAACAAGTGCTTGAACTGCTTTTTCTGCTTCGTCTGGAGAAATCCATTCCATGTCAAACGAAAGTATTCGTTCTATGTCGAGGGCATCGAGCGATTGGCCGTCCCGGAAACATATGGCGAGTACACGCCGTACATCCTCGATGTCTTCTCTGGCCACGGCTCAAACAACTGTTCCCTGTAAAAGAAGTTAAGCATTCACTCTTCGATACGTGTGAAGGTTTGGTCTGGGTTTTGTTTCCAAGTACCAATACCTGTGCCAGAATAGATGGTTTGCCCTTCGTCATACCGGTAATCACCGCCTCCGGGTAACTGTGCATAACTTTCGACGGTTTCGAATTCAACGGCATGGGTTTCTTGTTGCTCACCTGCAGTTTCTTCCACGGCCATTTGAGGGGGACCGGCAAGGTGGCCAGGAAGGGTGGAGGGCTGGGCACGAGGTGGCGGTCCTTTCAGTGGCTTTCTGTCTTCAAGAGTTTCCACATCGTCCTTTGATGAACCGTTTCTTTTTCTCATCAACATCACCAATGCGACGAGCAGTATCACTCCACCGCCGGCTGCTGCAGGGGCAGCAAAAGAAGATCCATCGTTCTCTTGAGAATAATTCTTTGACCATACGTTGTTTGTTTCACTGAGTTCCCAAATGTGTTGTTCTGCATCGATCTCAATGAGCAGTGTCCAATCGCCACTCGGAACGGTAAGTGTTGAACGAATTTCCACTTCAGCGTTCTCTTGCATTCCTGGAATCAGTTCCCGCCCAACGACGTTTGTCACCCCGTCTTGAACAATGCTAAAGGTGACGTTAAACCGAGTTTCAATCGTTTCGCCTAGGCTGACGACTTCTACGGCTATTCTCATTTTGGAACCTTTTGAGTCGCCTCCTTCAAAGCCGACCGTTTGGATGGCGAGGTCCGGTCCAATGTTACTCAATGCAGTGGACAGCCAAGGGTTGTTCTCTGAATTACCGTTGGATGATGTGAGTTCGAGTCCAGCATCATCGAATCCCAGCGCCCAACAGACAATGTTTGATTGTGTGGAAAGCGTAGAGGGGTCACCCTGTTCGGCAAAATTGAACATGAAACTGAACATTGTTTTTCCATCGAATACCGTAGTTGGCTCCCGTATTTGTGTGAGAATTGGCCATTCGAAATCCAACGAGCGGACTTGACAGTGAAGGGTGAGGTTTCCAGACCAGGAGCTGCTCTCATCGATGTTGACCCCAATCTCGACCGCTTCCAAATGGTAACGAGATATGCCTGCGGTCATGGCTGAAGGAATGAGCAAAGGCGGACTGTTATCGAGCAACATATTTGGCAAATCCATGGAGTAAAATTGTTCTGAATTGTAAGGGTCCCAAATCTCAAGAACCGATTGATGCCATAATCCCGCACCGGTTGGTGCCTGTATTTGTGCGGATAATTCACCGTCAACGACTTCCACAGAGAAACTCTCGGAGAAGAATTGCTCCTGGATTTTACCTCTCCAGAACACGGATACAGGTCCGTTGTACGATGTGTTCGAGGTCAAATGCTTAATCGTTGCATTCACTTGAATTGAATCACCGGCGACAATGCTCCATCCCGTCGAGAGTTCGCCTTGAACGATGCCATCAACGTCCTTGAGTGAATCAAGTTCGACACTCAACTCACGCTCAAGGCTCCATTGGTTGAGTACTTCCATTGTTTGCGTTCCGTCGTAATCATCGACTTGAACCTCAAGGTGTCCGATGTCGAGTCCTGAAGCAGTAAATGCCCAATCGATCTGTGCAGTGAAGTCAATGGAATAGGATTCATTCACTTGAGTAGCAAAACATGTGCTGTCAATCAAAAGACGTGCGTCGAGAGATTCACAAATGTTTTGTGTTGGTACATACCGTATTCCGAGTGTTTCGTCCTTGCCGAGAATCAACCGAACTTCGAAGATGTCCGTAAGTGCATTTGAATCCGAAACGACCACGTTCCAACCGATTCTTCCGGTCGGCTCAATACGCTGTATACCACTTTCTACAAGTTCCGAAAACGGCTCAAGAGAGGAAATGTTTGCGTTTTCCGGTGTTCGACTCATCCATGAAGTGGAACCACTGTTCGGGTCAAGTGTTGATTCTCGAATATTCTTTCCTGCCAAGTTTGTGCCTTCCAAGGTCACATAGACCATTTGATGGTCGTCGTTTGCAGTATCGTTTACGGTCAGATTGAGCAACCAGTTGTTCTCTTCATTCGAAATGAAAACTTCTGTCTGGATGTGTTCGGATGCAGCATACTCCCCGTCTTCATTTGCATCGTGCAATGCCTCAATCCATAGATATGCTTGGACCGATTCGGTACTGAATCCACCTACATCATAGAACTCAAATTCAACCGAACGTGCTGCTTCCTCGTTGAGGTAAGAGCCAATGAGTGGAGTATTCGACATCTGCACGGGTGCATCGACGTTCACCAGGATGTGTTTGAAGGAAGGGTCAACATTGAGGGTGAGGTCATCTTGCGTTCTTGCTTCAATCCATATGCTCGCATGACCTGAACTGTCGTTGTTTAGCGTGTAAAGGAGTACAGTTTCTTCTCCAGTTGTGAGTTCCTCCCAGGTGCTGGTCGTATTGAACCATCCGGAATGAGGATTCTCGATGTCAATATGGAGACGTGCTTCTACAGTTCCATAGAGCAGTTGAGTCCCTGATTCATTGAAACTGTGATCGATGGTTACTTCGATTTCAGCGCCATCAGGAAACACTTCGAGGTTCGATAGCGATTCGTCTCCATTGCTCGAAAAACTGGAAGAATAATCAATGGCGCTGACATCGAGTATACTTTGAATCTCAATGGCGGATGACGAGCGATAGGCGCTGTGAAGCTGACTTTGAGTTTGGATTTCAAGGACCAAATAATCACTTGCAAAACCTTCGTTGACAGCTAAGTCCCAATGCATTGTATCGCCTTGGAGCGTGGAAGAATGTACCGTTACATCAACACTGGATTGACGTAGAATGCCTCCTTGGTCTTCGATGGAATACGTCGATGTGGTGTTGTTCCAGGTGATTTTAGCCGAATCTTCAGATGGCAGATTAAATCCATCAGCATTTGTTTGGTGCAAAAGAAGCGTGTAGTTGGCGTTTGCACCAAAAGAGGAGTGGAACGATTCAATCGTGATATGGGCCGCATTTGGATGCATTGATGGTGGTATGGGTGAGAGAAGTGTGGCCTCTTCTGAGAAAATCTCGACCGAATCTAAATCGGGAGTGGACCATTCGACGAGTTCTGATGTACTCATTTGGATGCGGTATTGGATGAACGACATGCCTTCACCATAAGCAGCCAATGAAAACTCTCCAGGTTGGAAAAATTGAGAGATGTTTCCCGGTCCGAGGGGGCTCCACAAAGTTGTACTCACCTCGGAAGGGTTCAACCCCACTCGGTATTGCAGTTGAAGTTCCGTATCCGCTGGAGCAGCGCCACCAAATTCCAATCGAACCGGTGAGGCGATTCCATTTGTGTTCTGGCGAAGGTCAATGACATTCGATGTAATCCAGCCGGACTGTGAATCAGAATTATTGTAGATTCCAGTTACGTCTCTGTAGTTCGAGGACCAACTGGAAAACCGGTATGAAGAGGAGTCGCCAGTGGCATAGACGACGGATTCGTTGATTGCAGTAATGGTATGGTCGTACATGTCATGCGGTAAATCAGAATGTATTGTCCACGTCTGTGTGAGGGGATTGTACCCATGCACTTCTTTGGTTTGTGCGCCCCATCCTGAACCGGTTACGCCGCCAGAAATGAGTATTTCATCGTTGAAGACGGTCGAGGCATGAGCTGCAATTTCGAACGGTAAATCGGTGTGGTTTGTCCAGGTGTCGGTCTGTGCATCGTACACCTCTGTATGGTTCGTAGGGGCAATGAAGTATTGGTTGGAAACCGGGTCGTACTGTCGAGAAATACCCCCGAGCGCATACAGTTTACCGTGGAATTCCGTAAGTGTGAACGAATGCCGAGCGACATTCATATCGGCCATTTGGTCCCATGTGTCGGTTTGCGGATTATATCGGAGCGTGGCGTTCGAAATATCTGAGCGATCTTTCCTGCTTACACCACCTGCGGTGTAAATAAAACCGCCAAGGTCGTCAACACTTGCCAGTCCAACACCGGTATTGCCTGGCATGAATGCACCTTCACTCCATGTGTTGTTACTTGTGTTGTAAATTTGTAAAATGCCTTCTGCACGAACTTCAGGCGTTGCGAACGGATGATAATCCCCAACCGCATAAATGACCGAGCCGATAGCAGCGCAATCAAAGTACATCTGTTCGACCGGCATTTGGCTACCGCTGAGTTGCCATGATGTGGATGCTTGGCTAAAAACCTCAATGCTCCGTGTCGAGGTTTCATCGCCAGATTGTACGGGGTCTGGATCGTATCGACCACCCATCAAGTAAATCTCCTCCGTATCTTCGATGTATGCTGCACACCCAGCAGCACGCGGGTATCTCAAACTTGGATTGGCAATGGATTGCCATGTAAGCGTCGGGTGGTCAATCTCTGCTTCACCGGTTGAAGCGTCAATGGTGATGTTCGAAAGGGCAAATCCATCAGAGGTGTTGAAATCCTGGTCGTAATGAATCGCGAGGAGCCTTTCATCGGTGGCATCAAGTTCTGAGTCAGCAAGTGGCGTATGGCTTGCCATAGAGGCGAAAGGAGTGATGAGCATGATGCTCACCATCAAGACTGCACCAAGCACTCTGTTGCCCATGGTTATTGGAAATGCACTGGCTTCAATACCTTTACTCATTCGCGTTTGATATATTCGAAAGTTCAAGAAGGGTGGATGTCAGTTCTTGTGGCCGAAGCCATAGGTTCATTCGGTTAGGGGTTATGCGACCCTTTGGAGGAGTCAGATATGTCACGTGAATACATCGCCCGAGATCCGCGAACAGGCCTTCCAATTCACGTCGCTAAGCCTCGAAAATCTTCTCGAAAAATCGAGAAAAAAACCGGACCGTGGGTTTCCCTCTCCGATCATGATGTTTTTTCTCTTCTCAACAAAGAATCTGAATCTGCCGTCATTCGTTGGGACAGTCGCTCAGTGACTCTTCACAGGGTCGATGCACTTCGGGCGCTCGGACGTTTCCATGGGTCGAGAATACACCAAGCACATTCGCTTCTTCTGAAGTACCTTGAATCTGAACTTGCTGAGGAGCGGGTTGCTGCCCTCGACGTGTTGCCGGAAGTGGCCGTTCTCAAATCCGATGAATTGTTTGACTGGCTTTCGGTTTTACTCGATGATGAAGATGTCCATGTGCGCAAAGCAGCCAGTCGATGCCTAACGACAACATCCCCGATTTTTCCATCCGGTGTCCATTCGATTCTCGCCAATGAACTTCGCTCAACGGTCAGCCACCGTAGTGATGCTGCTTGGGCAGGTCTCTCTGGTTTGTGCGACACATGGCCGGAAGTGGTTGTCGACCATGTCGATTCGTTACTTCTTGAAGAAGAAGTTGCCCTTCGTAAGAAAGCAACGGCTCTTCTCAAGCGTATCGTCAACAAGGGTGATTCCGCAGTTTGGGATCTCATCTCATGGTCGCTGAACGATGCAGAAGTCGAAGTTCGACGTATTGCTGCAAAAAATCTTCCCGCTTTGGCTCGTAAAGAATCTCGAATGGCAACTCTGTTCGCTGAGCGCGCTCTTGTCGACTCCGATTCGGAGGTTCGTTTGAGCGCTATCAAGGCAGTCCAAGTCATGGATACTGACCACGGTCGTGCCCGTGAACTGGTCGTTCGCGGAACGAAGTCAAAGGACATCAAGGTTCGTTCTGCTTGTATCGATTTACTTCCTCGCCTGTTTGGTGAAGATGTACTGCGTACAATGGCTGCGGAACTGTTGACCACAGAAACCAACGACAAAATCATCGCTTCACTCAAAGAAATGGTCTTTGACGTGTCGTTGGAGGGAACAGAGGCCCAAAAGAACGCTCAACTCGCTCCATCAGCACCTGTGCCGGCTCTTGACCGAGAAGTGGCTGAGGCTCAAGGTGTCCGAGTTGGCTTGGAACCGATTCGTTCAACCGATGCGCAACCGGTCTCGAAGCCAGACCCCGCAGCAATCCCTGGCGCTGTGAAACCGTCACCACCTGCTGATGATTCAAAGTCGGATGCTGCGCCCCTGTACCGAGCTGTAAGTCAAGACGAAATGATGGGCTACGATGATGATTTCGAAGATGAAGAGGCCGACGACGATGCAGATTATTTCTGAAATCTGACTGATTTTCTCTGTCCAATCCCTCACCACTCTTGTCGGTATGGTTAAGAGGGGTGTGTCAGTGGGCCGATTGCTTAGAGGTGAATAAGATGGATGAGGCATTCAATGATAAGGCTGAGCAATTCGAACGCTTGTGGGATGGAATCACCCCGAAAGGCATAAATCGAAATAAATCACTCAAGTTCCGACAATACATTTTGGAACATGTTCGACAGATGCGTCGACCCCTCACCCGTGACAATGCACGAAAGTATTGGATGGGTCAGCTCCAAGCCGAAATCAAAGAGCGAGACAACTACTGATTCCACTCGAAGGGGTTGCCACCGTCTCGGCGACCCACTCGAAACACCGAGACGGAGATGATCAAATGTTCACAAATACCCGCTTCGACTCTTGGGACCTTCCTCAAAACCTGCTTGACAGTCTAAGTTCAATCGAGTGGGAGTTTGCTACTCAAGTTCAGAAGGATACGATTCCATTGGCCCGTTCAGGCCGAGACGTCATCGGTCAAGCCCGCACCGGTTCAGGTAAAACTGCCGCTTTTGGCCTACCTTTGCTTGAACGATGTCAACCGACCGGTCAGCTCCAAGCGCTTGTCCTTACGCCAACTCGTGAACTTGCGAACCAAGTGGCACAAGAATTCCAAACGCTTCAAGGAGAATCAGGACTTTCCATTCAAACGGTCTACGGTGGTACTGATTTAGAAAAGCAAGCCAAGCAACTGGCAGGTGGCGTCGACATCATCGTCGGTACTCCTGGCCGAGTCATGGATATGACAGAGCGTGGCCACATTGATTTGGAAGTACTCTCCTTATTCTGCCTTGATGAAGCGGACCGAATGCTCGACATGGGTTTCTTCCCTGACATCATGTGGGTCGTCGAGCGAATGAAGAACCGTGAACAAACGCTTCTGTTCTCCGCTACGTTCCCACAAGAAATCATTGATGCTGCTCATGAGTTCATGAACGAGCCGGAGTTTGTACTTACAAACTCTGAAGAACTCGACATTCCGCCAATTGACATGTACAGTGTGAACATTGGTAGAGCCAACAAATTGTGGGCTTTGGGGCGTTTGATGTGCAGGATGAACGACGAAGATCAAACCATCATTTTCTGCAACACAAAGCGGATGGTTGACCTCGCTGTCCAACGACTTAACAAACACCGATTTGTCGTCGAAGGTCTCCATGGCGACCTCTCACAAAACCAGCGTGAAAAGATTCTCGGTCGGTTCAAAGAAGGCGAAGTGAAGACCATCGTGGCAACCGATGTTGCTGCACGTGGTATCGATGTTGACGGAATTACGCTCGTGGTTAATTACGACCTTCCGGTTGATACCGATTCCTTTGTTCATCGCATTGGACGAACTGGACGTATTGGTCGCAAGGGAGCAGCATGGAGTCTTGTATCTCGAGACGATTCCCCTCAACTTTCCAAGATTATGGCAACATACGGCCTTGACATTGTCCCAACTGAGGTCCCTGAACTTCCTGACGGAATTGACCGAGACCCTGTAAAACGTCAGGATGATTTTGGCGAAACAGCAGATGTGTTCGGCTTTGTAACCCTTCAACTGAACATTTCTCAGTCCGATGCCGGTTCCTCCCGTACCGTGGCAAATTGGTTCCAGAATTCATTGCGATGCGATGAAATGGCTATCGGAGATGTCCATTTCGATGGCGGTTCGACTTTCATCAGCATTCATACCAGTAAGGTCGGTCTTGCTTTGAAAGCACTCGATAAGCACGAGATGAGCGGCCAAAAGGTCGTTGGAACAGTCGCAGAGTGATTTATTCCTCTTCGGTCGACTTGTTTTTCTTCCACGAGCCTGATTTCTTGCTTGAATGACGCGAAGTTGGTTCTTGTTTGGCTGCCGTTTCTTTGGGTGTGACTTTCGATTCTTTAACCGGCCATTTGCCGTTTTCATCCGGTCGCTGAATGACAAACGAAGTGGCACCGAGTACGACAATACCCAGTGCTGAAAGCGACCAAGCATAGCCGATTGCATCATCCCATCGGTTTTGGGCTTGTCCACATTCTGAGGTCACCAGTTCAGAGAAGTAACAGAATTCCAGGGTCTCTTTTGCCGACATTGCTTCTTCATTTGATGTGACGTTTTGGACTGCGAAGACCATGAGTAGCACTGCACCTGCAATGAGAAGGAATTGCGTCTTCGACCATGATTGACGAAACTTCAATCTCCATTTCTCATCCCCTGCACTGCTTGCATCGAGTGTTCGAGCTGGACCTCCTACTCTCCAAAACCAGAGGACCCACATGGTGACTAAGACCAGTAAAAACCCCCATTCATAGACCGCAGTGTGAAACTCCCACATTCCTCCAAGACATTCGGCTTGGTTTGGATTGGCGACGCAATCATTGCGAGCAATCGGATAAAACATCACTAACCGCATTATGTTAAGGACATAGACGATACTGCACATGACCAGAATTGAACGTATTTTGATGCGTTGAGGTACGCCTTCGGTCATGGCGACTAAGGTCGATAAGAATATCATTTCATGAACGCCAGCACATTCATCTGAAACATAGAGTCCTACAGTGTCGTAATTACCGGGGAACTTGGGATGATAGAAATCAATTCGTGTCATCCAACCGTTGTGCGTTGAAAGGGTTGAGGCGACGTATTCGCCATCGCTGTAGAGGAGATTGGTAATCTCATTCCAAATCCATGCTTCGGTCACTTGAATCGGTGCTAAGGTGTCCGAAGGCTGCGTTAAAAACCAATAAAATGCTTCAACCAAAAGCAACGCGAGTGGGATGCGAGCGTAGCGAAGTCCAAGTTGCCCGACTTCTGACCACGCTAAATCATCCTTAGAGGAAGATGACTTGACGTTCGTGCTCATGGGTTTGCGTAGGCGTCCTTCCTCATCAAGGTGCGGTACAATGCGATACTTTCAGCAAGGATATCTGTTGATGCACTTAGTTCGGAGGACTTGAAAGGGATGAAGTGCAGGAACGGCCATGGTCGAGGTTGTCATGCTTGGAGAAGGTTCGACAACTTCTCCGACTCACCGCTTAGACGTCATTGGTTTTTTTTGCCCAGTCCCCGTATCGGAAGCCAAAAAAGCGATTGCAGGAATGGACATCGGCCAAGTTCTCGAAGTATGGGCTGATGATCCGGAAACGGTGCATGACATGCCCTTGCTTGCACATCGAGGTGGTGTGGAAATCCTCTCGGTTGAGGAGCATGCCGGCGAGTATCGATTTCTCATCGAGGTGACGCAATGACAGTAAAATCAGTGCCTGTAGAATTGGTAGAACGCGATTCAATTCCGAGCAAGGCACAATTGCCAACCATCCACGGCGACTTCCAAATCCGTGTGTTCCATGAAGCCTCAACCGGTTACGACCATGTTGCTCTCACCTTGGGGGACATGAGCGGTCCAGACCCGGTCCTCGTTCGCCTTCATTCAGAATGTCTCACTGGCGATGTTTTGGGCAGCCTGCGATGCGATTGTGGACCGCAACTTGAATCGGCATTGAAAACCATCGTAGCTCATGGATGGGGTTGCCTCCTCTACTTACGTCAAGAAGGTCGAGGAATCGGCTTGCATGCTAAGATTCAAGCCTATCATCTTCAAGACCAAGGCGCAGATACCTTGGATGCAAACCTCATGCTTGGATTTCCAGCAGACGGAAGAGATTACAGTATTGCTGCAAGCATGCTTGCCTCATTAGGTGTGCCTCGTGTGAACCTCCTTTCGAATAACCCCAACAAGCAAGAGCAACTTGAAACTCACGGAATAGAAGTTGCAGAACGCATACCTCTTGTCGTCGGTGTTGGTGACCAAAACCGGTCCTACCTCGAAACGAAAGTCGAACGTATGGGTCATGAAATTGACCAAGATAAACTGGTCTGAAGTAAAAGGGGCCGTGACCGAGAATCGAACTCGGGCTGGCAGAACCACAATCTGCCGTGCTAACCCCTACACCATCACAGCCATGAGAGGTAACTCGCGGTTATGCGCGTGGTATTTCAATAATCCGCAGTGGGATGTTTGTCTCAATTGACAAATCAGGGGCACATAGCACCCTTGCATTCAAGTGTATTCGGTTGTCTAGCACCACTATGCGAGCGAACACGGCAAGGTTCACAACGGTCGTTTTTCTTCTTTCAATACTTCTGTTGGCACCATTTGGTTCGGTAGCTGGGCGTTCAGTCCATCAAACAAATACCGTGGATTTGTTTCCGGATGGTTCTTTTTCCCAACCGTCAGAGTGGAGCCTTGGTGCATTCACATCTTTTTCAGAAGACCCGGCGACCTATACCGAGGCCATGGTCGCTGACCAACGAATGACGATGGTTCATCACCGACCTCAAAACCTTGACAGCATGACCTTCTGGGCCCAATCGACGCCTACAGAATCCAACAACTCCCTCGGCATGCCAGATGGGTCCATCTCCTGGTCAACTGGGCCGGTGATTGAATTGACATCGTTCAATGCTTTCGGTTCAACGCAGTACCAGATTCTAGCGGTGGATGTTGTTGTTGCCTTTTCAGTTCCAGGTCCACTTTACCAAGATTCGGTCCGATTTTCGATCAATTACGGCGGACAATATGAATCGTTAGTGACTTTTTCCAACACGCAAAGTTCCCTTGCTTATCTGTCCAATCCTTGGTCATCAAACGTTTCTGAATTGACCGAATGGACATGGGAATCGCTCCAGTCCTCGATTCTCACTTTGGATTATGTCTCGGTTGGTTCAACCGACGATACACGATTGGAGGTGGATGCAGTTGGAATGCGAGTCACAATGAGGACTCCATGGTATGGAGGCGAATACGGCTCAGCACAGGCTGAATTCTCCGGCCATTCCATGCCCGTAATGGCTCTTGACTTGGAGAAGGGAAACTCCAACAACATGGCTCTCTCCGATTGTGGCCTCCAGTCAAGCGTCAGTGGAACCAGTGGCGCATGGACCAGCGAGATCATAGCGACGCCACCTCAGCAACGGATTGGGCGTGTTCACTATTCATTGGACAACGAATCTCAAGATGACGTACTCTTGGAATACGCCTTCTCAAGCGATGGAATGAGCTTCTCAGATTTTGCTGCAATGGATGAGCATATGTTGCTTCCAGACCAGGCTTACACACAACTTCGCTTCACCACGACCGATGCGTGTATTTCCGATATTACCGTCGATGTGAACGACCCAACCCTTTCACTTCAAGGACGGATTTTTGGAGATGTCGATGGGCTCGACCCGGTCTATTCACGCTGGCTTCTGTTCGTCAACGATGAGCTGGTAACCAACGAAGCGGTTGCCCTCAATCCGTCGCTTTCCCATAGCTTCCCTGTCGGGCAGTTTATGGACGCTGGTGATACTTCCTTGAAAGTCGAACTGAAGTCATGGTTTACCTGGGATTCGCTTGGCAATGAAAGTACGACTGCTTTGGAAATCACTTCCATGAGCGTTACGGGAGGCTACGACATCGAATGGGATGAAGACCCTGAATGCATCCCAGTTGGTGACCAATCCCTCACTGAAGATGGAGGAGGGCGTATCCTTCCGTTCTTGTATCGATGCACGGATGACCGAACCGTTAGTGAAGACCTCGTGGTCAGTTTCACCAACTCAAATCCGGAATTGGTCACGGTTGATTTAACTCAAGGTGATATTCGAATTTCTCTTCAACCTGAAGCAAGCGGACAGGCTACAATTCTTACAACCGTCGTAGATTCCTCAGGAAACACGTGGAGTGAAACATTCATCACCAATGTTGCCACTGTTGATGATACGCCAGTTTTGCAGGAATTCCAGTCTTTAATTCCAGTCGAGTTGGCCGTTTCTACTGTTCTTCCTTTTGATTACTCAGATGTTGATTCAACGGGACTTACAGCCTCGACCAACCGGTCATGGGCATCGATTGATGTCTTCAACAAAACCATCACTGTTGTCCCGCCGACTCCTGGCTTTACTTCGGTCCTCGTGTCTCTGTGCGACCAAAACTCATGCCATGAGCGAATAATGGATTTGGAAGTACTCTCCTTACCTGACCTGGTTGTCGAAGAAATTGATGTTGGAAGTGAAGAAATCCGTGCCGGAGATATTCTGTCCATCCGAGTATTTGTCCGCAACATTGGACAGGCAGAAGCATCCATGATTTCAGTTCGTTGTGAGGTTGACTCACAGTTGATTGATTACGATACGATTCCCGTTCTTCAGCCCGGCTCAGTTGCCTACGTAACGTTTGACTGGCAAGTTCCCGAAGACAGTGGGCAGAAGCAATTACGCGCCGTCATCGACCGAGGTTCCGAAATTTCTGAGGGAATTGAAGACAACAATGAGGCCCAGATTGCTATCGCCATTGAAGCCTCACCCGCCAGTGAAGATTCTGCCTCAGGTTCGGACGGAGTCTCAGAAGGAATGTTCTGGGGCCTCACGGTTGTCGCACTGTTAGCAATTGTCGGTGCCTTTGTATTTTTGACTCCTCCAAAGATCAAAAAATTGCAGTGATGAAAGACGCAGCGATGGACAGCCTCATTCCAACATCGGGTGTCGGATAACGCAAAAAACACCCTCAAACTTCATAGGGAGACCGTCTCACAAAAAATTGCTTTGAGGCCGTGGGGGCCGTTCAACACCCGTTGACAAAGTGGATGTGGGAATCATATGTCTGTATTGAAAATACGAATAGAAACTGAAGAATATATTTACGAAGAATACGTTGAAGCGTGAATCCTTGATTCATTCTGGAGACTTCCAGCGACGAGGGTATAATCCTTCGTCGAGCAAGACCATGTTTGGTCGTGCGACTTCACCTTCGTCGATGGCTACAAGTTCATCCGTTCCCAGCGTGAGCGTTACAATACCAACCGCCTCGCCTTTGAGCGTTTGAATCATGATGTCTTTGCCGGGTTTGACGCCGCTTTGGATGTCGACTAATCCTGGCCGTAACAACGGCGCTCCATGTGCCAGTGCAGCTGCGGCACTGTCCTTGACCGTGGCAGTTGGCAAGTCCAACAGTAATTTTTCAATTGGGTGTATGACGCGCAGAAGTGCTTCGGGCTGATCCCGTTCTTTCCAGAGCCAAACTGCGTCAGCTAATTCTTGCATGGTAATGCAATCTTCGAGTTTGAACACGCCTGTCGTTTCTCGACGCAATTCCTTCAGTTGAACTTTCATGTCCAAGAGCAAACCCATGTCTCGGGCAATGGTTCGAATGTATGTACCCGCTTCACAATAGACTCGAGCAATCATATCATTGGCTTTCATCTCTAACTTCTCAAAAGTGAATATTTTTCGAGTTCGGACTTGAACCTTGACTGCAGAAACTTCCGGAGGTACATTGTAAACACGTCCGGTGAGTTGCTTCATCACCTTACCAAGTTGCTCTTCATCTGGCTTTGATGCAAATCTGAATACGCAGATGTATGTTTTTTTGTGGGTTAGAATCTTCTTGGTCAACTTCATCGATTTTCCTGCCATCAATGGTAACACGCCTGTTGCAAAGGGGTCAAGCGTACCACCGTGGCCAAGTCTCTCAAGACCAAACAGGTCACGAGCCCAAGAAGCAAGTTGATGTGATGTTGGTCCAGCAGGCTTGTCGAGAAGAATAAATCCAGAGGCTAGGCGCTCTTCCACGTCACGTTCATCTGGGTTTCCACCGATTGAAGGGTTGGTTTTTGCTTCTGCATCAAGAACGTGTAGTGTCATGCTTTTTCCTCCAAAATTGATATGACCGCAGCAAGGACTTCCTCACTGCCGAGGTTTGTCGCGTCAAGTACTGTGGTATAGGGTTCTCGCTGTTCAGGCAAGATTTGGTACAGTTCCATAAAGCGTTCTGCATCCACCGAGGAGCGTTTTTTATTCGCCTCTAAGGCTTCTTCTATAGAACCTCCTTCCCGGCGAACAACTCGATTTGCCCTTTCAGTTTCATCAACATCAAGCCAGAGCCGAACACATGGCATTTCAAGTCGATACGCCCACCATCCAGCAAGTCGTGATTCGACGATTTGCGATGAGCCATCCTGCATTTGTTGTTGCAGCAGTTGATCCAACTCACGGTCGACATTCAAATCAGATTTGCACAACTCTCCAAAGTCACCAAGGCTCATTCCACGGCGCGCCGCTTCCTGTCGAAAGACGTCTCCACCGTTGAGTGATGTCCAGGAGTAATGAGCCATCAGCGCCTTTACGAGGGTACTCGTACCGCTTCCTGGGTGCCCTGAAACGGTGATACGTAGCATGCTTACACCCACTCATGACGGCAAACATCACACTTTCTTGTGCGAGGTCCCATCCTGGTGACCATAGTGAGTCCACATTTTGGACATTCGTTGGAATTTGAATCCCAAACCGAATCGGACTTTCCTTCGTTGGATTCTTCCACTTTGGATGAATCTTTTTTGTTGGACTTGGATTTCCGGCGGTTCGAATTTGTGTTTCTTTGGTTTCGTTGTTGCCTTCGTTGTGCATCCCCGCCTTTTGGCGTTCCAGTCGATGCGACCAAGTGGAGTAGTGGTTCTTTGAGTGTCTCACCAGCAGTAACCAACGGGTGTTTTCTGTAGCGGAATAATTTGATGTGTCGGTCAATGACTCTTCCAAGAGGTGCACTCATGCAGATGTAGGCACAGATCCAAGCAGGGAAAAAGAAGAACTTGTCTTCCAAAAGATTCCATTCGGATGCCCATGGTAAAGAGACATAATCAACTCGGAAACTTTCCACGGCGGTGGTTAACCAAGCAAAAATACCGATGATGAAAACCATCGTGAACATCATTGGTTTCATTGCACCCATCTGCACTTTAAGTTGCTCAGGCATCATTTGCTGTTGCAGAGTGGTTGCTTTCTCTTGCAAGATTGGGTCTCTTGAGACTCGTGCATCGTTCATCATTCGTCGGACTTGGCCTTGTCGGTGACCGATGTGTGCTTGTGCCATTGGGTCAGTGAAGAAATTTCGAAGAACAGTGTTCATGGTCATCGAGAAACTACCAAGAATGAGAACTGTGAGTACGAAATAAGCTTCCTGTGGTAAAATAGGGTCAAGAATCGGGTCGGCAACATCACCGAGTGTTGTTCGTATATCGGGGTTCATGATGAGCAATGTCATCATGACCATTACACCCAGCATCATCAGCATTGAGCCGCCTGGCGGCTGAGGTGGTGGAGGTGCGCTACCACTGGACATGATTCGATGGCAGCGCACATGGGGCATGAAGGTTCGCTTCGATTTCTTACGGACCTCCATCATTCTCGATACTCCGAGGGATTGAAACGAGAGACAAGCATAGGCCGTACATGCGCCGCCGAGAACCACTCGATTTGGACCGTACTTGGCGTCATTCACTGCCGATGCCAATGCCGAATCGGCCCGTTTGTGTGACCCTCGAAGAAGCCATAGCCCAACTGGGTCGTCTCCCTTCACAGCCACGAATGTTTCTTTGGACAGATGCGGAACGTCGCTGCCCTCCGCAATGGGGATTCATTGCGAGCGTACGCCAAGGAATACCTCCTGAAGGTATTGAAGCTGAACTGGAGGCTTGGAAGGGCCAATATCCCGAAGCATGGCTGGCAGTTGACATGAGGGATGGCGTCATTACTCCATCAACTCATCGAAACTTAAACGATGTACTTTCGACCGTTCAGCGGCCGGTCTTGGTTGTTGTCAGCAATTCTTCCGACCATGAAGAATGGCCGCAATGGGTACTGCCCGAATAAAACCGTCTTGTTTCAGTCTTCAAATCCAATCAGAGGGTAGCGTTTGACAAGACCCACTGCTAACCCATTAATTCAGTAATTGCTAACTCATGGGTCTATGCAGAAACCCATTGATTTGTCTGTTAATCGCTTAATCCGTACTCAGGTTCATATCT
>DAXG01000009.1 GCA_002506275.1 Euryarchaeota archaeon UBA259
TGGTAAGGTGAACTATTCTTCTTAGTCGATACTTCCTTTCAATTGTCGCGTCAAAGTTTCTTGCTCTTCAATGGAGTTTCTCAGAATCAGTCCGTGTAACGTATTGATTTTCCTGTTTTCAACCAAAGCGTTCACTTGTCGTTCAAGTACATACAATTCATCCGCTTTTTTTGTTGCTCGGATTTCAGTGCGCAATGATTCAAATCTTCTTTTCTTCGAAATGAAGAAATACAGGTACAGTGGAATCAGCAGAAACGGGATGACCAATTCCTCTGTGACAATTTCAATGACGCCTGAGATTGAGATTTCAAAGGCTTCAGCATCATAGGATGAGGTGGCTTCGAAACCACCCAAGTAAAAGAAGCCGGTATTGATGCCAAAATACTGATTGAACGGGGTTTTTTCGACATCCAATGGGTCCGACCCTCGGTCTTGTTCGATGATGTCCGGCCAACCGTCGTTGTCGTCATCATCGTCAATAGCATCCGGCAACGTATCAAAGTCGGAATCTTCAGGAACCGAATTCGGGTCCATCGGGTCGTAGTACGTGAGTACCAACGAGGCGGCTGCTTCCATCTCGTTCGAGATGCCGTCTCCGTCGATGTCGGTGTCAAGTACGTCTGGAATCCAATCCAAGTCCATGTCTGAGCAACCAAACAAAACCTCTCGACTCGTTCCAAACTTGAGCGGGCAATCATCAGTGATGTCGAGATTCACTTGGTCCGCCCATAGATCCCCGTCTTGGTCGCTCCATGCATCCTCTCGCAGCGGATATACATCGGCTCCATCACTGTAATTCCAAGCGTCGTCTGCATTCGAAAACCCATCTCCATCTGAATCAAGACAACCTATACGGTCCGCAGTAGAATTACCAGCTACATCGGGGCATGCATCCGTTTCATCGTAGCCATCGTTATCAGAATCAACAAATGAAAATTTCACTTCTTCGAGTTCGGTGGCGCCAGAATGAACCTCACTCAAACTGAGAGAGAACAACACGGCCAGGGCCAAGAGGAGCGATACTACGATTTGGTGACGCACAAATTCTTTACCATCCTTTTGTTTATCAAATCCACTGCCTATATGTCATGTAGGGGTAAGAATAAAGTGGGATATTCTCTACGCCAAACCATGAAGTTCAGCACAATCTGTCTTTCCCTTCTTTTGCTTATGTTGACTGTCTCACCAGGTTGCATTGGTGGCGACGATACTGAAACGTTAGAATCCATACCTGCGTTCACAGTCGTCGCTGACGATGATGCGACGTATTCTTCTGATAATTTACTTGGAACGCCTTACATTCTTCATTTTTCAGCCTCATGGTGCAGTCAGTGCAGACCAACAATGCATGCGGTGGATTCACAACTTCCCGAGCACATCTACATCATCGTTTCAACCGATGATTCGGACTCAACCAAGCTTTCAGATTGGCACCTTCAAGTCAATGAAAGCAAAGCCGACAGCACAGTGGATACGCCTTTTTCAGCCAATGCTGCCCTTTCGACTACCCTGAACATCAACAACACGCCTACGCTTATCCTCGTTGGCAGCGATGGCACAATGATTGACCGCCATCTTGGCCCGATGACCGATAGCAGTGTCATCGAAGAATTTTGGTCTCAGGCTGTCTAATGTTGTTCAAAAACGTGAGGCGGTTCAAAGACAAAGAAGAGGTTTTGATTGTCTTTCTTGAGGTGGCATTTGAACCCGCATTCTCCCAAGAGCAGATTGATTCTCTCAGCTAAACTTCCACTGGGTACAATGTTGAAAAAGTCGAGATAGGTATCCCAATCCATCCCATCTTCTTTCCGTAAACCGTCGAGAACTTCTTTGATTCTTTCAAATGGTACTTCATTCTGCTCGTCAGAAAGATGCAGCGGAGCCAGAGCATCCCGGACGAAAAGAACGGGCATTGGTACGGGCACGGGGGTGGCGTGAACTGTTTCAGCGACGACCAGTTCCTCTTCATTGAGCGTCTTCGTCAAGGGCGGTATGGCGACCTCCGCTGAAAAGTCGTAAAAGTGACGGCCTTCATTCTCAAGAGCGTGAATGTATCGAACCGTACCTTTTGTCTCAAGAATGAACTGATGCGGATAAAGGCGGAAGAGGATGACGTCAATGTCTTCATTTTGCATACCGATTTTTTCTCGGAATTGTTCAGGACTACCGTGCTTGAGCCAAAGCCTTTCAAGCCTTTTTACAGAATACGGTTTTCCGTTCTTATTGCTCACCTCAATCGCCTTCTTCAAATCCCTCTTCAAGCAAGCAACGGCTTGTTCTTTATTGAGATCAAGATAGACCGGTTCGACATCATCTTCCTCAGTGTCAGGAATGTTTGTCAAATGGGGAGTGGAATTTTCCTCAGGAGGTATTTGGTATTCCACCCATTCTCCAATACCCCATAGGTCGTATTCTTCCACAGCGATCTCCTGTGAGGATACAAGTTGATACTGTTCGGAAAACAGTTGTGCCATTTGGCTGTCAACCTGGTCGCGTTCACCGTAGATTTGGGTGATGAGAAAACGAATTGCCCGGTCAGTCATCCTTGTTCTGCCGTGGATTTCTTCTCGACCGATGGCGAGAACGATGTTGTTTCTGGTTTGATTGCAAAGATAGCACATTCCTACACACTGTGGAAATTCTCCGTCATAGGTGTTTTTTCCTCCATATCGCACAGGTACAATGTGCTCAACAGTAAAGCCATGTATTCCGTTTCGGGGAAGCATTTCAACGCCACAAGTGGGGCAGTTTTTCCCTCTCGATTTCCGTACCAACGGCCGAAGTTTTTTTTGGTCACGTTTGGTCGGTGGCCAATGGTTTTCAAAGTGGATTTGTGCCGCCTTTTGCGTTGCTAAAATATGCGCTTCTAAGCGCTGTTGACGAAGACTGGCTCGCTTTTCGACCATTTTTTCGTGCTTCGAGCGTTCGGTAAAAGAAACAAGTCCAGCTTGAACTCGGAATTCATCAGGAAAAAGTCGGTCAAGCCTCTTTTGGAGGGAGATTTGGCCTTTGAAGTCCAACTTTTTGAACACTTCTTCCTTTGAACCGTTCTGTCGATAAAACACCTTCAAACTCGGATTCACTTGTGCGGCTTGAAAGACCATTTCAGTAAGGTGCGCATAGAACAGTTTTTTCAAACCCTCATCCATGTATCCCACCTTCCAACGGACTGAACCCAACGGAATGTTTTACTGACTCGATTTAAAGGGTTCGCAAACTGAAGTTTTCTCAATTTTTGGAATTGAGGTTTCTCTGACGCAGTGCTTCCAAAGCAACAACGCTAACAGCCACTTGAAGGTTGTAGGATGGAACAAAACCGTCCATTGGAAGCAATACGCAGGCATCTGAAGCATCCAATACTTCCGCACTGATGCCTTCTTTTTCAGCTCCAACAACAAGCATCACATTGCCTGTTAAGTCTTCATCCCAAGGTTCGTGAGTGCCGACATCTTCAACCGAAATCAATCGAAAATCTGTGCTTTTAACGGCCTTTAGTATCTCTTCAGTCGTACTGTAGACCACCGGAATAAATCGGTCGGCACGCATGCTTGAGCGTCGAATTGTTCGTCGCTCTTCATGGGTTTTGGCGACGTTAAGTACGACAGCATCAGCACCCGATACTTCGGCCGTACGAATTGCAAATCCGAGGTTCGTTGAATACGTAACACCGTCAAAAAACCACACCGTACCGCCTCGCTCAAGCACCTGCTCTAAGTCGCCATTGGGTGTTCGACCGATGAGAGCTAAAGCATCAACATGGCCTTCTGCTGACATGCGCCAAAGATCGTTGGTCGAACCTTCTTCAAGCGGGATGTTCAGTTCTTCACACAGCCGTCGGATTTCCGTGGTATCCTTATCCCTGTCAACCAAAACCATCTCAAGGTTATCTTGAGCGAGCAGTGCAGCCAGCACGGCTTCAGCGCCCGTGATTTGCCCTGCCATGGTAAGCCGTGGTCCGCAGTCCTCATGAGGCTATCCGCACTGGGGTTGCTATGGCGAAGAAGCACAGTGCGAAATTTTTAGCGGTGGTCGAGGCGGCAAGAGCAGCGATTCCAGAATGCGAGGCTGGGGAATTACGCTCGATGCTTGCTGATGGACAACCGATTGTGGTGCTTGATGTTCGTGAACAGCATGAGTATGACGCCGGGCATCTGATTGGCTCGGTTCATATCGGCAAAGGTGTTCTTGAGCGTGACATTGAGAAGCATGATTTCAATGACGATACTCGGATGGTCTTGTATTGTGGAGGCGGATTCCGAAGCGCAATTGCGGCTAAATCCCTGAAAGAAATGGGTTACAGTAACGCTATCTCCCTTTGGGGTGGCTGGCGTGGAATCCAAGCAGAAGGCCTTCCAACCGAATGAGATGTTGCACCGTTTCACGCGAGCAGCACGCGTTTTACATCAAAACGAGGCACTCCAATCGCGTGGACAGACTCATAAAGGGGAGTTAAGTCGGCAGGATGCTGAGAAGCGCAGGTGTTCATTATGACTCGGGGATTGTATCAACATGTTCGTGAAACTTGGAAGCAACCAAAAGAGGCTACGCCTCACATGTTCCGCCAGACCCGTATGGCTCAATGGCGTCGAGAACCGGTCAATTGCAAGATTGAACGGCCTACTCGTATAGACGCTGCACGTCGCCTTGGTTACAAGGCCAAGCAAGGCGTTGTCATGATTCGTACTCGTATCCGCCGTGGTGGACTTCGCAAGGGTAAGATTCACATGAAGCGCAAGCCAAGTAAGGCTGGTATCAAGAAGATCACCATGGCAAAGAACACGCAGCGCATGGCTGAAGAGCGGGTTGCACGTCATTTCCCGAACATGGAAGTCCTCAACTCATACTGGGTCGGACAAGACGGTAAGCACAAGTTCTACGAAGTCATTCTCATCGACACACACCACCCCGCAATCATTGCTGACAAGCAACTCGGTGTGTTCAGCGGTGCGAACGGAAACAAGTCCCACCGTGGACGGGCTTTCCGAGGCAAGACCTCTGCTGGAAAGCGAGGTCGTGGTTTGCATAACAAGGGGAAGGGAGCAGAGAAATTGCGTCCTTCACTTAAGGCAAACCTCAACCGTGGTAAGTGATTGGGCACTCGTCCTCTTTACGCCAATGTCTTCAAGAAGTGTCGACACTTTCATTGTGATATGGCTGGCCTTGCTGAATACGGATTTATCATACTTGGAACGGCATTGGGCTTAGGTATTGGTTGGCTTTTGGCGAAGAACCGGTACTCTGGTGACGTGATACGTGCTGAGGCTCAAGTTGCAGCGATTTCGTTGAGTAAAGATTCAATGTTGGCCGAAATGCAAAGCGTGGCAACCAACGTCGCTCGACAAAATTCAGAAGATTTTCTACGGCTTGCTGAGGAACGACTCGGCAAGGTTGAATCTGAATCGGCAAAGGATCACGTGGCTCGAAAGAAAGAGGTGGAGTCCCTGGTGACGCCTATCAAGGAACACCTTGAGAAATTGGAAAAGGCAACCAGTGAGATGGAACTCAAGCGCGAAGGAGCGTATCAGGGGTTGAAGCGAACTGCGGACATGCTCCATCAACAAACTGTGGATCTTCGCGATACAAATGTGCAATTGTCAACAGCTCTCAGAGGCTCAGTCAAGGCCAGAGGGAATTGGGGGCAAGTGGCTCTCAAGAACATCGCTGAGGCAGCAGGAATGCTCGAACACTGCGATTTTGATACAGAAGTCACGCTCAAGTCCGGCGCTGGTGGTGCACGGGTGGACCTCCTGGCCAACATTCCCAACGGAGGAAGCATTCCGGTCGATTCGAAAGTACCACTCGCTGCTTACTGGGACGGATTGGAATTGGAAGACAGTAACGCTCGAGCTGTGAAGATGAAAGAGCACGCCAAAGCAGTGAAAAAACACATTGACGACTTGGTGGACCGAGACTACCCTCGCCTTCTGGATGGGGTTGACTTTACGGTGATGTTTATCCCGGCTGAACCGATTCTCTCTACCGCTTTTGAGTATGAACCAACGCTCCAAGAGTATGCTTTCAACAAGCATGTTCTCATCGTCACTCCGGTGACGCTTATCGCGTTACTGCGTACGGTTGGACTGTACTGGCAACAGCAATCAATGGCGGATAATGCAAAAGAAATACACAAGAAAGCCCGAGAATTTTATGACCGAGTCAGCAAGTTCAGTCATGATTTAGCGAAAATGGGTCGAGGAATCAATACCGTTGTTGGCGCCTACAACGATGCGGTAGGCTCGTACGATGGCAGTGTGATTCCAAGTGGGCGTCGCCTCGAGGAACTGAAACTGGCAGACGGGGCCCAACGAAAGTTGGCTGAGTTACCGGATGCAGCAGTACCAAGAACAGTCAAACAGATTTCGTCGGAAGAAGACGAATAATTTCACAATGCAGTCTTGAATCCCATAGCTCGGACAACGCACCATCCAGCACGTGCTTCCCATATGGAGAAAGAGCCACCAAGAAGGCTACCTGCGACGGCTACCCAAGCGATAGAAGGAAGAATGCCAGTTGCGGCAATAAGCCCGAGAACAATTCCGCCAAATACGGTTGCGATACCAATTCTCAAACGGAATGCTTTACCTGCAGCGCCGATGTTACATGTGAGTGCCATATCAAACAAAACTGCCTTGTAGTATATGAATAAATGTTTTCTGACTTACGTTCTCCAACGGCATCGTTCTCTTCTCCACCTTTCAGTCGTGTAGGTAGGTTGACCTTCCGTTTGATTCGTGAGGAATGTTTTTGATTCACTCTGGGGTGAGGAAATCATGCGTACCAAGTCCAACTTGATTCTTCTCTCCATTGGCTTACTGCTTGCGCTCAACATTTCTCCTTTCGTGATGGCCCAAGGAGGTGAAGATGCGACTCCGGAATCGATGACCCGGATCATGATGCTTCCCCCCGAGGCAGAGGTCACTGGAATGCACATCGATGCAAACGGTAACTTCTTTGTCAATGCCATGCATCCTGATGAAGACAACTACAAGGCAACAATTGGAGTCATCAACGGTATTGACTGGAATGATCTTCCCGAAACAGTTCCTGAACTGGCCTCCTCAAGCAGTGCGGATGATATTTGGCACGGTATTCGAACATCTTACGGAGACTATCAGGTGATTTTGCAAAGCGGAGATGCACTTTCCGAAGGCGGCGTTGCAGGAGGAATATACGCAGCCGACGATGAAAGCCAGATTTTAATCAGCAAGAAACCAGACTACAATGCCTTTGTTCCATTGAACGTCGATGCCACACACGGTTATCTCTACACCGCTTGGGAAGACCGTCCGGCAGGTCTCAGTCAATTGGAACTCGAATGGGACAGTTCCTCCTCCGAGTGGGCCGTGTTGAGCAGCAAGATGTTGAACCTCAGCAGTATCAACGGCGGCTGGGTGTTCTGTTTCGGCAGCATGAGTCCTTGGGGGTCCCCGCTTTTTTCAGAGGAACTGTATTTCGACAACACTCAATTTTGGAACGATGACAGTTTCAGGTACCATTCGGATCAAACGAAGTTAGAGAATTATCTCGGTCACTATCCGAACCCTTACGATTATGGGTACATCGTCGAAATCGAGAACGCAACGACCGCCGAACCTGATTTCGTACGGCATCTTTCTATGGGCCGCTACTCTCACGAAAATGCAGCCGTCATGCCAGATGAACGAACCGTCTATCTTACCGACGATGGCTATGAAACGGTTCTGTTCAAATTTGTAGCAAACACAGCAGGCGACCTCAGTGCAGGCACGCTTTACGGTGCGAAAGTCACTCAAGACATCACGAGAGACTCTTCTGTAACAGGGTTCGACGTAGAGTGGATGGAAATGGCTTCATCTTCAAACGATGAAATCCGAACCTGGATTGATGAATACAACGGCATCACAGCAGATGATTTCGTTCCAGGTCAGAACTCGTACATTACAGATGATGAGATCAATGATTGGGCTGAAGGGCGTTTGAATAAGGACCTCAACGGTGACGGTACAATTGGATATGCAAACGATGACAGAGTCCCTTTCCTCGAGTCACGCAAAGCAGCAGCAGCACTTGGTGCTACGGATGAATGGAGTAAGATGGAAGGTGTTGCATTCAATCCAAACGTGCCTGATAGTCTCTACCTTGCGATGTCGAGAATTGAATCGGCCATGACCGATGGACAAGACGACATCGATGTTTCACTGAATTCCTGTGGCATCGTCTACCGAATGGCGTTTGGCAATGGATGGGATGTCAACCGTATTGACCCAGTCATTTCCGGAGGCCCTTACACCTCTTCGGCTCAATACGAATGCGATGTAAACAACCTTGCTGGCCCTGACAATCTTCTGGTTCTTGATGATGGTCGTCTCCTCATTGGCGAGGACACCAACAAGCATGAAAGCAACATGGTATGGCTGTGGGGCGAGAAATCTGAACCATTGGAAGCTGCTGGTAACATCACCGTAAATTCAGTTCAACTTCGAAATACACCTTCAAGCAACGCCTCAACTTGGGGCTACAATTACCAAGCAGAAGTGGACGAACTTCAGACAGGCTTGACTTATACCGCATTGATTGTCGTTAAGGACCTTGAAACTGAAGAGTGGAAGGGCATCTGGTGGTGGAACGGCATTGAAGAAAACGGCGAACAATACGGACACAACTTTTCCTTGGAGAAAGGATGTTACTCGGTACTTGCATCCCTCTACGAAAGCACCGACCTCAGTACCGATGTCAAGAACGCTACCGTACTGTCAGATTCAGAAGCAGAGTTCATTGTTGGAAGTGGGACATGCGTCGATGGCATTTATTCAAACGAGGTTTTCGATTCACAAGAGGATATGGACGATCGGACTGAAGACAATGTCCCTGGATTTGGCGTTCTGCTCAGCATGGTGGCTTTACTTGGAGCAGTTATGTTCACAAACCGTAAGCGATGATCGATTGGCTCGAAGCGAGTAAATCCAACGGTAGCGTCTGTACTGGGGGACTGAACACCC
>DAXG01000022.1:0-12304 GCA_002506275.1 Euryarchaeota archaeon UBA259
ACATCGGGCTTTTCTTCACCCTCTTCAACTTCATAGAAACATTCGGGGTACAGTTGACGAGTAAACTCTTGATTTGGTTCGCGAACAACCCGCGCCAAAGCCTGAAAGTCACCAACATTGAGCCCATGCTTCGTCCCCTCAACGAGTATTTCGTACAGGAAAGGCTTGACGACTTTCCCTTGAGCTTTCTCAACATCATAGCCGGCGAGGCTCGTGAATCCCGCAGCAACCATATCCCATGCAGTAATCGCTTCTTCTGCATCAAGGTCGGCAGGGGGAGCTCGAAACGGGTCGATACAGAGCGGCAGCCCCTTGCTCCTCAACGGCGTCCAAATTCTCACCTCACACATATCGAGTAATTTTTTTGCACGAGCCACATCCCCGTCTTGCGCTTCCAATTCACTGGGCTCAATGCCAAGAGCGAGTCGTGCCAAATCCCCCTGAGGGTCAATAATGAGCGACGGAATTTTTGCCAAAGCAGCTTCTTCAATGAGCGCCTTGGCCATCACCGTTTTCCCTGAACCCGTTGAACCAAGCATGGCAGCGTGCCGTGCAAGCACCATTGGTTTGATGTCTATGGGCTCTCCAGTATCTCTTCGGTTACCCAAGTACATTCCCCGGGGCTTGAATCTTTTTTTGCGGGGTTGAATCGATTCAGAGACCTCGGCATTCTCAACAACGTCTGGAGAAAGAATATCTCCAACCAACTCAGCCAAACTGCGTTCTTCTGAAGACTCGGGGCCTTCATCGAACCCGTTGTTCTCAGACACCATGAGAGGGGCAAACCAGTTGCAGGTCTTGAAGGGCGCGCTCCTTGTGGCGTTTGAGAAGCAGACTCAAGGGGGTCGGCGGATTGGCCGAAGCATGGAGCGCATTCCGATGGCCCGCCCAACTTGGGACAGTGACATGCGTTCTGCAGCGTTAGCGACGCTTGATTCGAAGCAATGGGTCAAAGGAGCCCAAGGTTCAGCATTTGGGACGGAGTTTGCAGAACATTGTGGAGCATTAACGGCAATGCCGTGTCAAAACGGTTCATCTGCGTTGTGGGCAGCGTTACGGATCGCTGAAATTGGCCCAGGTGACGAAGTAATAGTCCCTTCTTTCACGTTTATTTCATCAACCACATGCGTTCTACTGGTTGGTGCAACGCCCGTTTTCGTTGATATCGAGCCGGACTACTATTGCCTTGATGTTGAGCAAGTCCGGCAAGCAATAACGCCGAAGACAAAAGCGGTCATCGGCGTTCATTTATTTGGCCAAGTTTATGGTTCAGAATTGGTTGAATTATGCAGAAAAGAAAATCTAATATTGATTGAGGATGCTGCGCAGGCGCACGGTGCTGCCCAAACATATGCAGATGGAAGCACACATACGGCGGGAGCGATGGGCGATATTGGCTGCTTCTCTTTTTTCCCTTCAAAAAACATGGCCGTAGGGGGAGAAGGGGGAATGCTCACCACAACACAAACTCAATTCCAAGACCGAATAATTGGCATTACCAATCACGGTAGAAGCCCAGACCTCGAGGCGATTCAACTTGGAAGCAATCTTCGGATGTCGGAAGTATCTGCTGCAATTGGGAGGGCCCAACTGCGTCATCTTGACCGCTGGGTTGCCCGTCGTAGACAACATGCCGAACGGTATTCAGAGGCATTGGTAAATCAACCTCTCATCAACGCCCCCAGAGTCCGCCCGGGTTCTCAACACGCCTGGCACCAGTATTGTGTTCAAACAGAAAACCCTACCCAACTGATTGCTCATTTGGATGAACGAGGCATCGACGCCCGACGCTATTACACAGTACCCTGTCATCGACAACAAGTGTACAACACCCATCATCAATTCAACACTGAACTCCACATCACCGAGCGCGCCGCCGCCTCACTGGTAGCCATACCTGTCATGCATGAATTGACTGCAGATGAGCAACAACAGATCATTGAAGCATTATTGGATTACCGGTGAATCACGGCCAGCCATTACGAGCAAGACTCGAGTTCGACCATTGATGATGGCCCGTTATTTCTTCACCAATCCATGAAGGGATGGCCACTGGGAACTCTTCGCTTGGCAATTCTACTTCTGCTATAATGAGGTTGAGCAACTCGCCCTCAAATACGTCAATCTCCCACACGAGGCCGTCACTCCCCGTCCACAGATATCTGGTTTTGATCACGGCCGGACACTCCATTTGCTCGAGGAGGTGTTCAGCAACAGCAACATCGATTGCCCATTCGAGTTCAACGGCAGATGAATGCGTCCTCTTGCCTTTCAAAGTGAGCGTTGCATGCTCATCCCGAAACCGAATCCGCGAGGTCCAATCATTGGCTGCTTCGAAGATGATTTTTTGTTCAGGAGTGATGTTGCTTAGCAGTTTGTGACTTTTATAGAAGAGGGAGAATTCTTCCAAACTGATATCCGGACTGTGGAGATAGTATTGGCGTATTTTGGATGCGGTAGCATCCATTTTCCACGGCTTTGTGGCACCCTCGTCCAAGAAGAATCGTCGTTCAATCTCTAAATGGCTCGCCACATAAACCCCTCTCGACCGTCGTATACGCTAATGTCCGACCGGTCTTAGTCTCACCGAACGTCAAATGAACGCCTTTTTTGTCAAATCAATGAACCAAGTTCTTGAAAAGCCCGCGGTGGATGCAAGCGTATGAACGGCAGTTGGGTTGTACGTTTCTTCCTCATTGCCGCCATCGCTTCGTTGATGTTCGGAATTTCAATGGACGAACCATCTGCTCTTTCCGATGGCTTAACCGGAGATGCGGAACCGTATCCAGAAGCAAGTTTCGAAGAAGCGGCAGATTCCACCTCTGAGGATGACTTTGAACAAAGGTACAGCGAAAGACAGGACGAACGGGGGAGTGAGTCAAGCCTTTTCATTGGTTTAGGGAGTGGGATTCTCGCTGTTTTGTTCCTAGGGACGGGCATCATTGAGGTCGTAAAAGTCGCCGTATTGATGGCTTTATTTACACCACTCATTAGTAAAAAAACAAGGAATGATGAACTCAATAAGGGAAGAATTCTCGGTTTTGTTGAAGGTAACGCAGGCATTCATTTTTCAGCGTTGCGTGATGGGTTACAGCTGGCGAATGGAGTAACTGCACATCATTTGCAAATGTTGGAAGCACAAAACAAAATTATTTCATGGCGCGACGGTAAACTCCGACGATACGCTGCAGCACATCTTTCGAACGAGCAAAGAGCAGCGGTGGCCCACCCAGTCATTGGCACCCGCCTCGCTATATTGGAAACGCTTTCTCAAGCAGGACAACTCGGACTTTCCAATGCTCAAATAGCTGTGCAACTTCAATTATCCCGTCAACTCCTGTCGTACCATATCAAATCTCTAAGTGAAGAATCGTTCATCGAGAAGGTTCTGCCGAAAAGACGATCGCCTTGGGTATTAACAACGAATGGGCAAGAGATTCTCGTTCAACGAAACATCGCTTAATGTAAAACCAGTTTACCAATTCCTTCATAGGCAAGCGTTCCATAGTATCTCCATGAAAGGACATAAAGCACTTGCTCTCTCTTTAGTTTCCCTGTTTCTTTTTTCAGGATGCTTGGGTATGGTCAATCCCGAGGCAGAGGTCGAAGTACCTGATGTGACGCTGCCCGATGATTGGTCGACAGTTGTTCAAAGAACTGCTGCAAGCCCAACTCTTTCACACTATGACAGCTGCGAGGATTTGGAAGACTCAATTAAATCATCAATAGCAGAAGAGTATAGAGTTCAACTTCTTCAAGCGGTTAAAGATGAATACTACTATGGCGGCGGCATGTGGATGGATGATGACATGGTCATGGCCGAATCGGCTGACGGAGGTGGAAACTCGGCACCTACAACGCGTCGCACAGAAGGTACCGATTATTCCGGTACAAACAATCAGGAGCAAGGTGTAGATGAAGCAGACTTTGTAAAAACAGACGGTTATTACATCTATTTCTTGAACGGTAAAAATCTCGAAATCTTTGGTGTGCCGGAATTTGGTGAATTGACTCACCTTTCGACTACTCCGATTGAAGGGCAACCTCAGGCAATGATGCTTGACGCTGATAGGCTGGTTGTCATTTCCACAGTGTCAACATGGAATCTGCCGGATACAGACCCTCTTTCCCAAGCCATGGGATGGGATGACGGATACGGGTCTTGGAGAACAACCTCTCTCACCAAATTTACAGTATTCGATATCACGAACCGTTCATCTCCGGATGAAGGCAAGGAATTGTATCTTGAAGGATACTACATGACGGCCCGAGAAGTGAACGCAACCGTCCGAACGGTAACACATACCTGGCTTGATATTCCAGGGGTGAGCAACTGGTTGGATTTGCCGTCCGGATATTGGAATCTCGATTACTATGACCCAATTCGCCGTGAAGTGCGCGAGAAAGTGGCGTATCAAACCATGTTGGATAACGTCGAAGCACTCGAATCAATGGCACTCGAAGACCTCCTGCCAAAGGTGTATGAGCGCGTCAATGGCGCACTGCTCACCCATACCATGAGCGATGACGAATGTACGGATTTTGCAGCGCCAGAAGACGGTTTTAATCGAGGATTTAACAGTATATTCACCTTTGACTTGTCAACTGAAAACCTTGACTTTCAAGCAGACCACATTGTTGGCAACTACCCGATGGTTTACGCTTCACAAGATGTTCTCATCCTCACAGAAAATGCGTGGGATTGGTGGTGGTTTTGGGGCAACGATGGAATGACAGAAGCAACCAATATTCACAGTTTTGATATTTCCAACCCTGGAGATACCTTGTACACAGGATCGGGCCGCGTGAACGGCACAGTTCTCAATCAATTTTCTGTTTCAGAATACGAAGGAATTGTTCGGATCGCAACCACCTCAGGTCAATGGGCCCGATGGTGGATGGAAAACCCTGAACCGATGAGTTCCAGCGTCGTTACATTTACTCGAAACGTCGATACAAATACCGACCAGCAGACTCTTGTCGAAGTTGGCAGAGTTGACAACATCGCTCCAGAAGAACGAATTTGGAGCGCACGTTTTGATGGCGACCGCTGTTATTTGGTTACTTTCCGGCAAATTGACCCGCTCTGGGTCATCGACATGTCGGACCACACCAACCCGACAATCCTTGGCGAGCTCGAGATACCCGGCGTCTCAACCTACATTCACCCACTATCCCGAGATCACTTACTCACCATTGGAATGGGTCCTGGAGAGGATGGAATCGGTCTAGATTGGTCCAGTACCCGGCTTTCTCTGTTCAATATCAGCGACCCTTCCGCACCTGCAGTTGATGACACGCTCACGCTCATACCCGTTACTGACCCGTCAGACAATGCTTGGGTTTGGTCGTATTCTGAAGCATCGTATGAACACAAAGCCTTCCAATATTGGGCTCCAAAGGATTTACTCGCCATCCCTCTTTCAACATACAGATACAACAGTTGGACCGACGTGAACGGCGGCTATCATTGGAGTTATCAGTATGTTTCAAAATTGATTTTGGTGAATGTATCTGAAGAGACAGGAAATCTATCGGTCCATGGAACAGTCGACCATTCTAGCCTTTACGACCGTGGCGATAATACGATCTGGTGGAACGAGTATAATATTCGTCGCTCAATCTTCATGGGCGACTACGTGTACGCTGTATCGTCCTCTGGAATCACTTCTACGAACCTCACGACAATGGAACAATCCGCCAGCATCGAACTGGCTTACACAAATCCTTACCAATCGTACTACGCATATGATGAATCCACTTCGACCGACTCCGAGGAAGGCGAATCCACCTCCTCCAGTGATGGCGGCGAAGGCCAATCAACAGAACCCACCGAATCTTCTGGCAGCAGTCCCAATCAAGCGTGATGCAATCCACCTCAACGGTTGATTGATATTCAAGGACAAGTTGTTCACAACATGAGCCGATTGCAGTTCAACACCTCACATGCATCGGGCCATCTTGTCTGCGTTCCAAACCGCACTTTGAAGCTAACTTTCTATCGCTGAGGATTTGTCATGACCTACACCGTCGGCGTTGTTGGTTGCGGCCGATGGGGCCTTGCTCACATCCGAACGCTGTTGAAACTCAAGGCATCAGGCTTTGTGAAAGAGATTTACGCGTGCGATGTGGATGAAAAACGACTCGATGAACTGCCTGATAGCATTGACGGCTGTTTTACTGCATGGATGGAAATGTGTGACACGGTTCATTTCGACCTCATTGCGCTGGTTACACCGAACAGAACACATGTTTCTCTGGGCAAAGCCATGTTGTCGCGAGGTCTCAACGTTCTCATTGAGAAACCCATAGCAACCTCACCTCAAGGTGTCAAGGAACTCATCCACCAAGCCAATGCTGGCAACGGAACGCTTCACTCCGGGTATCTGTTGCGCTATCATCCAAGTATTCTTGCTGCGAAAGAGATTATTGAACAAGGGCAGATCGGTTTGCTGAAATCAATACGGTACGTCAAGTATTCTTCTCGTAACAAAAACCCAACTGCCAATGCCATCGACGGACTTGCATCCCACGCCCTTGACACAATACCGTTCTTAGCAGGGGTTCGCCCGAAGCCTTTTTTCAACAACATCGCCGTATTTAATCAGCAGAAACCAACCTATCTTGCCGATGCTTCTGAATGCCACCTCAATATGCGGTATCCTCACAATGACAATACGGGCGGTGTAACCGCTGAAATTCGTGTTGGATGGGAGCAAACAGACCGTTCGTTGATTACCGTTGAAGGCTCAAGGAATTGCCTCCGCCTTGATTTTAGACGCTCGAATGCACTTGAAATTGGTTCGCTGGAAGGGGGATTCAAACCCGTTTCATTGGCTGAAGCTAAAACTCCTCTCGAATCCCAATATGAGCAGATACTCACTCGTTCGGAACAGTCGATTTTGCATTCTCAAACTCACTTACAAACAGCAGAGGTTCTCCATTATACAATGTCCCGTGCTGAAAAGTGGAGCGGCAAATACGCAGAAAATTGAACCTTGTTCTTGCGAGTCTTCAAGAATCATTGACGCTTCGCTAAAATCATGGGCCTTTCTTTCGCCGCCGTTCAACGCATGTTCCTCGGTAGTTTTGTTGTCGCTGCTCTGACTTGGTTCTTGCAAGACAGCGCCATGGATGCCGCAATGACATTCATTGGCCTTTCATCTTTAGTGGCTGTCGTTTGGGGCCTCTCAGAAAAAGACCTTACATTCAGTACCCTGAGTTTGAATGCTGAAGGGGTCTTGGTCATGTTCAGCTTCATTGCATCAATCGCTATTTTTGCTGAGATTTGTATTCGAGTTTTCGACTTCCCGACCGTTGGCTCTTACGCTCTTTCACTGTGTTTCATCGGTTCATTTTGGTGGACCGGCGCACTCATTCAACCAAAGAACAACTGAATGAAGTGCAATTTTGAGGCGAAGGGTGAAAGGCCCCCCTCCTCGACCCTGTCTGATTGCAATGGCGAAGTTTGGAGACCACCCCGCGTTACCTCAAGCACTGGAAGACCTGCTCATGGACCAGGTTCACACGGTGTTTCTCAAGGCCGATTGCCCCCCGAGGGTTAAACAAGGCTCCATTGGAGAACTCAGGCTCGTCGAAGTTGAATCGGAACAAAATTGGGATACGCTACGACTTGAGGCCTTCCAAGAAGAATTGGTTGAACTTGTCGAAGATAACCGCAGTCGCAGCGATTGCTTTTTGGAAATTGATCGAAAAGGTTGCCAAGTAATTCAGTTGGGTGACTTGCGTATTTCCTGTGCTTGGCCTCCTTTTGCCGATGCTCGGGAAATCACGATTGTTCGTCCCGTTGCAAAACTTTCTTTGGAGGACTATGAACTCGATTCTCGGCTAATTGACCGGCTTTCGGACCACCACAGAGGCGTGTTTATTTGTGGCCGCCCGGGTTCCGGAAAGACCACTTTAGCACAAGCGATAGCAGAGTACCTCGACACGGACATCGGGGCCATGGTTAAGACAATGGAAGCGCCTCGAGATTTGCAATTAGCAGACCGAATTACCCAGTATGCGCCGCTGGAAGGCGACCTTGAAAAAACTGCAGAAATCATTTTCCTTGTGCGTCCAGATTTCGTTATTTTCGATGAAGTTCGGCGAGCAAGAGACTTTGAAATTTTTGCCGATGTTCGACTTGCTGGCGTCGGTTTACTTGGCGTCACACACGCAAATTCTGCTCTTGAAGCGATTCAAAGATTGATCGGGAAAGTTGAACTCGGATTGGTAAGCCAGGTTCTTGACACCATCATTCATGTCGAATCGGGGCAGATTCAACAGGTTCTCGAACTGCGCATGACGGTCAAACCTCCAACTGGGATGCAGGAAGAGCTTGCACGCCCCGTGATCGAGGTGGTCGAATTTCCAAGTGGTAAAACCACCCACGAAATGTTTGCTTTTGGTTCAGAAATCGCTGTCGTCCCGGTTGAAGGGCGCAAAGCAGGCGCAATTTCTCCTGTAAAGATGCTCGCCAGAGACCAATTGACTCACATCATTCAACAATGGGTTGGTGTTCAGTGCCAAGTCCAATTCAAAGGAGAATCCAGTGCGACAATTTACGCACCCCAAAATATGATTTCAACCTTAATCGGCAAAGGTGGCGAAAACGTTCGTCAACTTCAAGACGAACTTGGAGGGATGCAACTCAATATCGAATCCTTTGACGAAATGCCAGAATCTCTATCCATGCCTAAAAACAAACACTGGCAAGACGTTTCCGAGCAACGCAGCCGTGATAGCCGAGCTTGGGAATACAGCAATCGGGGCAACAAAGGCCGCAAGAACAAATCGAAGAAAAACCGCAAGTAGAAATTGGTTCTGTAAAGGACCGTTACCCGTTGTCTACTGGGTCTTTTTTTTAAGTAGAAGTGGTTTAGGATTACTATGACCGATGGCAATAAGTCGACATCAAGCGACCAAAGGGCGCTGATTAAGTTCCTTTTAGAAAACCGTGCTATGGTGAACTGGATTTCAATACTCATGATTGTTTATGCAGTCTGGGCAACAATCGAAGTTCTAACCAATGCTTCAGGTGCAACATGGTGGCCTCCTGAAACCGGAATCCCAGCATCTGAATTGTTCAACAGCGATAACAGTACACAAAACATCAACAACGGCTGGGTCATTGGTCTAGGCGCTATTTTCGGCACGGTCGGTACTATGATTCAGTACTTCTACAGGGCGGCACCATATGTCGACGCATCCATGCAAGCAACAGCTGCATTGATTATTTCAGCGGTTAAGGAAGATGAAATCCAAGAATCTGCAGAAAAACTCGCCATCGAAATGGTTGCTGAGGCGGAAGAAGAAGCAGCGGCAGAAGAAGCAGCAGAAGCAGCAGAAGCAGCGGCAGAAACCGAAACACAAGAAGGCACAGAAGAAACTACAATCGAGGCCGTCGACACTCCATCGTCGACAGAAGAAGACGAACAACGAAAGAAATTCTAAGGTGAAAAATATGTGGGAACATCGATCAGTATCAAATAAAGCGTACGTAGAAACCAAGCAAATGCGACCAAGCGAAACATATGTTCGCTTGATGGACATTGTCGAAGAAGCAGTCTCAAAGGCTCAAGTCGACGAATTTGACCATGAAGCATTCCTCAAGTATGTTCCTCGAAGAGGGCCTTGGGAAGAACTTCCACATTCCGACACTACAAAATCAGACCCACGAGTCCGTTACATTGGCCCTGCAAGAGCACGTTTGCTCAATACAAACCTCATTCTTGGCTCAACATGGATTGAAGCTGAACGCTTCAAGTTCGAACGACGGATTTCAAACGTTTCAGAGTTTCTCAAACAGAAGACAATCATCAACGCGAACATGTGGACTCCTAAACAATTGTCGACAACTCAGACGCTCATCTTCTGTTCCACTGGAGATGAAGAACGCATGGGGGGCTCTTTCCTAACTGGAGACGGGCCTGGTGTTGACCACCCATTTCTCGGGGCAAAAGAGGGCGAAGTAGCTGAATGGGAACCAATTCTTTGGGGCTTAGGTCACCGAGGTGTAGTGCCTGACTCCGACCCGTTGGACCAATGTTACTATCCTTCACTGATGCACAGAGGCGTATCGTTCAACAACAGACTTGGATGGACACGTTACTCTCCTGCCGGTTTCGGCAAGGACGCCAGCGGTTACATCATGACTCGACCTGGAACTTGGATTTGGCCAGCTGTCAACGGCAACCGGGAATCTCCAACAGCATTCAATTTGCTTGTCAATCTTCCAGACCGCCGACTCTCCTTCGGGGAAGAAGGAATTACCGATGTCTTCATGACGACAGGAAAGACCTCTCTTTACAGTTTGATGGGCATGATGAGCTCTTCAACCGTTCGCCAAATGTTTGGTGCAGGATCTGAGATGGTCCCACTTGAATTCCATTGCATCGAACCTGGATTGGACGAATGGATTGCAAGTGCTAGCGACGAAGACAAATATGCTCGTTTGTTTGAAGTCTGTGCCTCCTTTGGATACATGTTGACCGACCCATGGGTTGGTGGACTTGGTGGCGGAGCAAAGCGACGACGTCTTCTTGTTTATCCTCGCGACCAAGGGAACCTGTTGACCTGCGTTAACGCAAGCCAAGTTGCAGACCACGCCCTCAAATCGAACTATGAATCGACCGTGTTCACGAAACTGGATCAGGCTGACTTCATGAACAGAGTCACTCGCCGGTTCAAGGCGTATGCAGACCTCGTTGCTGCAAGCGATGTCGCTCAAGGTTCTCGCTGGATCAGTCAAGCCGACTTCCATGACGGTGAGAAGAAGCAAGTTGGACCAAACGTTCACTCGATTCTTTCAGTCCGCGGTTATGATGTTATGAGTATGGATGAGTACATACAGACCTTCAACGATATTTCCGCAGCACCTGACCGCTTGATGCGTCGCTGCGTTCAATCGATTGCGACCAATGCTCTCAAGACAATTTACCCACTCTCTGAACTCGGAGAAACGGCGGACGCTGCACCATATTCGCACATCTTTGCATCAAAGGACGACAACCCAATGGTCTACTACACAGACATCCGTTTCATCGTACCTACATCGATTGACAAGCTACGAAACATTACCGGCGCACGAGGAGCAGACCGGGGACGTATGCGTGAGGCATTCAGTGCATTGACCAACGCCGACCCAATGACCAGCCTATCGATTCAGGATGTCTGTCTACCGTTCCTTGCTGATATGGGTGAAGACTCATGGCAAACCGGTACAGGCCTCAACGAAAACGAAATCATCGTTGAAGTGACAATGGCCGTGAACCCAGCCCTCGTCTGGCGCTCTCTGCTTGAACCCGCAACGAAGGAAGTATTCGACTTACCGAAAGGTAATCAAGGAACTGCAGCAAACCTTTGGGGAGATATTTTCATCGAAAACGAAACACTCCATTCACGCATGGAAAAAGATGGACTTGGACACTACTTGCGATTGTTGAAACTCGCATTCCATTGGGCAAATGATGAATCCCGTAAGATTCACGGATTGAAGAAGTAACCTCGTTGATTGTAGAGTTGATGACACGTGTCGGCCGCCCTCAATCTTACAGAGATACTTTCATCGCTGCAAGATGAAATCACTGTTGACGGCGCTATTTCAACCGAGCACCGTTC
Source organism: Euryarchaeota archaeon UBA259 (assembly GCA_002506275.1). Taxonomy (GTDB): domain Archaea; phylum Thermoplasmatota; class Poseidoniia; order Poseidoniales; family Poseidoniaceae; genus MGIIa-L1. The sequence continues at coordinate 11,623 of DAXG01000022.1, forward strand.
ATTCTATACGTCGTTCCGAGCGCAATTGGATGCCCATCCAGGGGCGTTTATGGCCCCTGATATCCAGCGCTTGATGGAGGTTGCTCGCACAGAGATGGCCGGAGAGATTACGGATGAAGAATTTGAATTGTTTTCAAAGGCGGTCTTGTCGAAGATAAGCACGAAAGAACTTCTCGAAATCGAGACCAAAGAGCAAGAAGAGAAGCGATCTGCGGAAAAAGTTGCTGAAATGGTTCGTGTTGCTGAGGAAGAAGCTCGTGCGAAAGTCGAAGAGGAATATCGTCTCAAAGCAGAAGCAGAAGCGCGTGAAAAAGCAGCAGCAGTTGTCGTAGAAGAACCAACCCCGGTTGACATCGACTCGCTGTTGGAAGAAAAAGCACAATTAGCTGCTGAAGAAGCCAAAGCGACCGTCGAGCAAGCAGCCAAAGAGGCTGAAGCGGCAGCGCATAAAGCCGAAGAAGAGACTCGTGCACAACTCCGCAAAGACGAACATGACAAGGCGCTGGCTGAGATTGAAGCGGCAAAAGTCGCGGCACAGGAAGAAACCGCACGTATCAAAGCAGAGACAGCTGCACAAATTCAAGAAGCTAAAGAAGCCACTGAACGAGCCACTGCAGAAGCAGCGGCACGAACGGCGGAAGAAGCAGCCCGTAGGCAAGCAGAGCAAGAGCTTGAAGACGCC
>DAXG01000022.1:12346-36113 GCA_002506275.1 Euryarchaeota archaeon UBA259
GCCAAGCGACAGGCTGAGCAGGAAATTGAAGACGCCAAGCGACAGGCTGAACAAGAACTCGTTGCCGCTCAAGAAGCAGCCCAACAAGCACAAGCGGAGATTGAGAGGGAAGAAGCCTCTCGAAAGCAAGCTCAAGCCGAACTTGATGAAGCGAGGCGCCTTGCAGAGGCTGAACTTGAAGATGCCAAACGTCAGGCTGAAGCGGAACTTGAACAGGCAAAACGAGAAGCTGAAATTGAACGCTTGAAACTCGAGGCCCTCACCACTCCTGAGCCTGAGCCTGAGCCTGAGCCTGAGATTGATGATTCGGGCGGAAAACTGGTGCCTGACCTTCCACCGCTTCAAGATGCATCATCACTCCCTCCTCCTGTTGTGGAAGAATCGAATAACATGGCTCGAATCCTTATCGCTGTTGGACTGGTTGTTGTTGTCGGGCTCGCTGCCGTATTCTTGTTGTGAGTTTGGTTGAAAATCTCCTTCCATTCCCACTCAGTTTGGTGAAGAAAGGGTTCATCTATACGCTTCACGCCGGTTAAAACAATGGCTCAACCGAACGACGGTTCTGGACGCGCACCCGTTGCTATTGTCCGCCCAACCACTTCCATCACCAGCGGTCCAGCAGTCACGCAAAAATTAGTCAGCGCTTCGGTTGCATTTGGAGATCTACTCAAGGGAACTTTCGGCCCAAACGGTCTTGACAAGATGATGTACAAGACCAGTGGCGAAACAGCAGTCACAAACGATGGTGCAAAAATTGTTGCAGAACTCCTGGTTAAACACCCAGCGGCAAAAGCATTTGTCCAACTCGCAGAATCTCAAGAAAACGCATGTGGAGATGGCGTTACTGGCTGCCTCATTCTTGCCAGTGAGCTTATGCGTGAGGCTGGGCGGTTGCTTGAGAAAGGCCTTCACCCACTTCTTTTGGTTGAAGGTTATCAAGCGGCTTTGCAAACAACCCTCGGTGTTTTGGATGCACGCGTTCAACGCCTCAACCCAACCGATGTCGACCAATTAATTCTCGTCGCTCAAACCGCAATGACTGGGACTTCTGCTGAATCAGGCGGTCAACAGTTGGCTCGTTGTATTGTCGACGCTGCTCAAACTGTGGCTGGCGAGATGAACGGCGTGCTGCACGTACGCACTCAAGATGTTCGCATGACCAAGCGAGGCGTAGGTAGTATTGCAGATACCGAAATGGTTCGCGGCCTCATTCTTGAGCGGCGATTCGACTTGGATCGAATGCCGCGGCACCTCCCCTCTGGCAGCGTCGCAGTGCTTTCTTGCCCCATCGCTGTAGAGCAGAGCAGCAGGGACTCCGAGATTGAAATCTCATCTCCCGACCAATGGGTCGCCTTCATGGATGCTGAAGAAGCACTTTTACATAAAAAAGCAGAAATGGTTCTCTCAACAGGTGCATCCATCGTTATTTGCGCTGAAGAAATTGACCCCAGAATCTTGCACAAGTTCGTTGATTCGGGCTTGTTTGCCTTAGGTGGCTTGGAACGGTCCGGTGCCGAAGATGTGGCCAAAGCCTCTGGAGCCCAACTTATTGACCATCTTGAGGACCTTGATGCTCAATCGCTTGGAACGTTCGAATCCATGCGTGTTGAAACCTTTGAGGGTGATGAAACTCGGAGAGAACGCCTCCATCTTGACTTCGGCCTCAACGCAGGCCTTGCCACTGTGGATGTTGGCGGTGGCGATGGTGTGGCCAGTGAAGAGATTATTCGCGGTCTTTACGATGCCTTGTGTTCCGTGACCAGTGCTATGGAAACAGGCGAGGTACTGCTTGGCGGCGGTAGCCTGCACATCGCAGCAAGTTTAGCCGTCAAGGATGCAGCAGAGGAACGCGGTGGAAGAGAGCGACTCGCAATGGAAGCGTTCGCTCGCGCTTTGGAATCTATTCCTTCGACACTGATTTCTAATTCCGGTAACGATCAATTGGACCGGCTCTTGGAACTCCGTTCACAGCATCGCCAAGGCAACAGTGACTACGGCGTGACACACTCAGGTCTATGTGGGTCTGTGACTGAGGCTTGGGCGAGTGCAGAAACACTTGCGCATGCGTTTGAAGCGGCCTGTGAAACCGCTTGTGGGCTGCTTCGTGTGGACCAGGTGATTTCGTCTCGTGGCGATTGAAGCCTTCGAAGTTCCAACATTCTTCGTCGCTATGTTCAATATCATCGGACCGATGGATTCGATAACGGGAATCTCGATGAGCAGCACCTCAAATCCAACACCCCGAGCCCTCCTCAGCGTTTTTGATAAAACAGGAATCGTTGACTTCGCAACATCACTTTCCCAACTTGGGTTTCAAATTGTTTCTACTGGAGGAACCGCTCGTACATTACGTGACGCTGGACTTGAAGTGATTGGAGTTTCAGAAGTTACCGGCCATCCGGAAATTTTTGACGGCAGAGTGAAATCACTCCATCCAGCGATTCACGGCCCACTTCTCGCTCGACTTGAGTCCGAAGAAGATCAAAAAGGATTGGAAGAACTCGGCTATCCTCCGATTCAAATCGTCGCATGTAACCTCTACCCTTTCTCAGCCGCCGCAGCCCAACAACCCCCACTGGAAGATTCAGACCTTTTGGAAATGATTGACATTGGCGGACCGACGATGGTTCGCGCTTCAGCCAAAAATCACCGCAACGTCATTATTGCATGCAACCCGCAAAGGTACAATGAGATTGTATCCGCACTGCAAACTTCCGGTTCAGCAGATGGAGTTTCCATCGACATGCGCCGCAGCCTTGCACTTGATGCATACGAACACACCGCTGCATATGATTCAGCCATTGCAGATGAACTTCATGCCCGATGGATTGGGAGGCCTGAGCTCAGCGATGATACCGATGTCCAGACCTTGCGCCTTCCAACAACTCTCCTTGCTTCAGCGGTCAAAACGCATGCGCTCCGTTACGGTGAAAACAGCCATCAAGCAGCTGCAATGTATACTGACCCGCGTGAATTTGGCAGCCACACCACCCTCGTTACAGCGCACGTTGAGGGTGAAAAGGACATGTCGTACAACAATTATTCTGATGCGGATGCCACCCTCCGATTATGCCGTGCACTGTCGACCGATGAGTGGCCCAAGACCCCCCACGCCTGCGTTATCGTCAAGCACAACAACCCCTGCGGTGCAGCCCTTGGAGCAACCCAAAAAGAAGCGTATGAGGCAGCATTAGCCAGCGACCCCGAATCTGCTTTTGGCTCAATAATTTGTTTTAACGAACCTCTTGAAGCCGATACGGCGGAAGCCATGTCTGGGCTATTCATTGAAGTTCTTATGGCCCCTGCCTACGACCAAGAAGCAAAACAAATCGTGATGCGGAAGAAGAATCGTCGTATATTGACCATCGATTCTCCAAACAACCGTCTTGCTTCCTTGGAGCGAGTATTGGTTCGTAAGCCCATTGAGGGCGGATGGTTGGTTCAGACTGAGGAAGCACCGGTCATCGATTGGGAAAAAGCGAGGGTCGTCACTCAAAAGGCTCCGAGTGAATCTGAAATTGCAAGTATGAAATTCGCAGTCCGAATCTGTGAACAAGTTAAATCGAATGCTATTGTAATGGTTCAAGGCACAGCAACTGTAGGCATTGGCCCGGGCCAAACCAGTCGAGTTGAGGCTGTTCGAATTGCTGCACGTAGAGCCGGAGATAGGGCCCAAGGATGCGTGCTTGCGTCAGACGCCTTCTTCCCCTTCAAAGACGGATTAGAACAAGCAGCGAATGCAGGAGCATCTTCGATTGTACAACCAGGAGGCTCAATTCGAGACCAAGAAGTCATTGATGCTGCAGATGAGAAAGGCATTTCTATGCTGTTTACAGGGCACCGCCTTTTCCGGCATTGAACCCCATTCAGTTAAGGAGGGGGTACGAGCCCCTTAGAGCATGGGCCATCTTAAGGACTTGAATATTTCTTATTTTCAGCATCTCCTCCAAGCTTGGAAGATGGCTTTTTGGTTCGGATTGGGGGCTTTTCGTCTTATCCTTCACGGAATCATACCTGATTTTGACATTCAAGCCGGCCATTCAACTGTGCAGAAATATACGGGCACGCCCAAGGAAGATTAAGCGGTGGTTGGAACTTTCCAACCGACCCACCAAATTCCAATAATGGCGACGACGGCAATCAAAGCCTGACCAAACCCCGGGTCGCCTGCTTTTGTGATGATGTAAATTGAACCGGTTGAGGCGATACAAATGATGCCGCCAATGACGACCTTTGAATGAAATGGCAAAGACCTTCCAGTTCTGTAATATTCCAGTAAACCCGCACCAAACAGTCGGTTTGTAAGCAACCATTTGAACATTTTTTTACTCGACCGAGCGTAGCAGTAGGCTGAGAGCACGAGCCAAGAGGTCGTTGGCCACCCTGGCACGAAGATTCCAATAACGGCGAAGAGAACACCTATGCTTCCGACCGTAATCCATAGACCTCGCACAAATGGGTTACGAGATGGCTTGTGTTCATCCAAGACCGCTCTAATTATTGCTTCTTCAGATAAACCCTCGAAGGGATTTACTTTGAGGGCCTCTAAATCGTCAGTAGATTGGGAATGAGGAACCTCCACCATGTGCCATTCCCCCTCAACTGCGCCTGCGGGCCAACCCACAAAAAAGCATGGGCAATATATCCGAAGACCTCAAGTTGTTCTCGCTCCACCGCAAGGCATGGGCAGTAGCCAGTGGGCGTTACGACAAGGCTCAGCACAGGAGCCGATACGGTGTGCGATTTTCATCTCGGGCTCAGGTTCTGGTATGGAGGCCATGATTCGTCATCAGCAAGTAAATTCTGCTTGCGGCCATGAAACGGTCCTGGTCATTTCCGATCGCCCAGGCGTCAAGGGACTTGAACGTGCAGAAGCATTGGGCGTTAAATCAACCTGCATCCCCCTCCCTCAAGACAAAACTGACGCAAATCAAAGGCGGTTGACCCATGAAGAAAACATTCAACAACTTCTCGATGATTCTAGTATTGAACTGATTCTCTTGAGCGGCTATATGCGATTAGTATCGCCTCGTTTTGTGGAGAAATGGTCCCCTTATCTGATTAATATCCATCCATCACTTCTTCCAGCATTCCCCGGGGCACATGCGCATCGCGATGTCATCAATTCGGGAGTTCATGTTTCAGGCTGTACGGTCCATCATGTCGATGCAGGAATGGACACCGGCGAGATACTCGGCCAGTGCAGAGTGCCGGTATTTTCTGATGATGACGAGCACTCGCTTGCAGAACGGGTGAAGTATGAAGAACACCGACTCTATCCAAAAATCATCGACCAACTTGTGAAGTAACAATTCAATCGTTTGGACTGTTGAAGTTTTTCATTTGACGGGCTAAAGGGCCCAAGTCAAGGCTTGGTAGATGGGCAAATAAAGAGGAGACAGAACCGTCGTTCTCTGCAGCAGACCAATCTGCTGGGCAATTGGCCAACAACGGCTGCCGCAGCCCACATTCATCCACAGGAACGCAGCCTTTACTTGCAAGCAAGAGATCAAGGCCATCTTTTTCGAGATTAAAAGCATCGCAACATATGAGCTGAACAGCCCCTTCAATTGAAGAGAGCGCCCATTCCAATACCTCGCTCAATACGTTACAAGACACGGGGTCTGTCCAAACTTCACCTTCAAACATATGTTCACGCTCTTTACCTCCACACAACGTGATAACCCGTTTAGCATTGCATTGAACCGCCAATTGACGTAATCTTGCAATTCCTCCACGCATGTGAGCTTTGTCTGCGCCCATGCGCTGACTTTTCCCACCAGCGAGCAGTAACACCGTCACCATCTGACAACCTCAAGTGAGTGTTTCAAGCCCATCGAGGGCCGACTCTAATTCTGCTAAGAGGCTTCGAACCCTGTCCAGCAATGCCTTTCTTTCACGGCTTGAGCGCGCCTCTGGTAACCATTCAAGCAATCTGCGAACATCTTGAGCATCTCGAGCTACTGTCCATTGCAGAACCGCTTCAAGGACCGGGTCTTCGGTAGGGAGAAACCGTTCACTCATGCAACAATCCTAAACGAGGAAGGGCTTCAATTCTCCTGTGAAAGCAAACGGTTACGAATCCTTTCGAACAGTTCACCTCCGCCCGGAGCGGTCGTTACCACTCCTCGGACAGAACCGAGTTTTTCTGCTCGTAATGAAAGGAACAAGACCGCCACTTGGTGCCATAGCTTGCTTTGACCGGCCATAGCCATAATCCATTCATCGTCGGGTATTTCATGGCCTCCTCGCAGCATTTCCTCTCCGATTTCAAGCAAGGCACCGAGGGGTTCACTTTCTCCGAGCATATGGATGAGGGCAATCCATGGTGAATCGCCTAATTCTTCTTCAGACATATTTGCCAACAGAAGTCCCACCATGACCAAATCCTCCTGACCGTGTCGTTTCCACAGCGCCGGGATGAGTTTGGCTACGCGACGATGTTGCCCCTCGCCACTTGTAAGGACCCAAGAGGCGATATCTCGTAATTCTGGATTTGGGCAGCCATAGTGGAAAGCGTAACCACCAGTATTAGCGAGCAAGTCCGTCGAGGGTTTGGCCATCATTCCCGGTACGCCTGCAGCGTACGCCCCTCTCAAAAATTTGAGTAATTTCCGTTTTGAGCGAAGAAGTTTTGGTTGCGGCTCACCGAGGTACAGCGCTACCTTTTCATTCACTTCGACCACCATCAGTGGTCTTTTTCCTTACCGTATCAAAGATATCGCCAACCAAGCCTACCGAATCGCGGAGTGTGTGGAGCATTTTGTCAACAACGCCGGGGTCCTCGAATTTTTCTTTGACGATTTCCCGGAGAGTGGTTTCGATTGTCTCGTGTTCCTCATCATCGATCTCAAAGGCTGAACGTAGATGGGCCAAGACTCGAAACTCGTCTCTTGAAAGGGATGCGTTGACGATAGCGACTTCGAAGACTTTGGTATAGACTTCTCGTGCTTCTTCAATGGTCACAAGTTCGCCAGGCTCGGACTCTTCGCCGTTTTGAATCGCTTTGTAGATTTCAGCAGGCTGATGTTCGGTGAGTCCTAACGCACTTGCTAATTTGATGGTTAGCCTTTTTTCTTCTCGTGTGAGACGTCCGTCTCCGAGCATCACTTCCACGGTGCTGCGGAACACATCTAAATTCCGAGAATTCGAGGTCGTCACGCGTCAATGGAGAACCCTCCTCTTCTTGAATCTCTTGTATGGTAAAAATTTAATTTTTTGACGAAATATGTAAGAGCATTGAAAAGGAGTCGGCCCGTGGAGCAACCATCCACCTCCCTTTCACGCATTGTGACTTCGTCGCATATGCAGCAAATATGTGATGGGCTTCGGCCCATCTTTTTTGGAACGGGGTGTCGATAGAAGGAGAAATACATATGGCTCGAAAACACAACTCAGGAGGCCGCTCAGGCGGTCAAAAGCAAGGCAAGGCAATGAAATATCAAATCCGCGCCGATATCAAAGTAAACGGAACAGTCCAGCGCAAGGACATTATTGGCGCCATCATGGGTCAAACAGAAGGCCTTCTTGGCGACGAACTTGAATTGCGTAAACTGCAACGAACTGCACGAATAGGACACGTCGATGTCGAAACAGAATCCAAAGGTGGAAAAGTCCACGGACTCATCTTGATTCCGAGCAGCCTCGACAATGTTGAAACAGCAATCATTGCTTCAGCACTTGAAACAATTGACCGAATTGGCCCATGCAACGCTATTATCAAAGTTGTCGAAATACAAGATATTCGAGCAACTAAGAGAACCGCTGTCGTTGACAGAGCAAAGGAACTGTTGCTCAGCCTCGTGAATTCAGGCGAAGCAGCCTCCAAGACAATTATTGAAGAAGTTCGTTCAGTAATGACGACTGGAACGGCGACCAATTTCCACGGACTAACCTGTGGGCCAAACATTGAATCTTCATCTTCACTGATTATTGTCGAAGGTCGAAACGATGTTCGCAACCTCCTCAACTGCGGCGTTAAGAACGCCATTAGTGCAGACGGTGCAGGCACCATGAAGCAAGAACTGATCGATTTGGCAAACGGTAAGGAAACCGTCATACTCGCCATCGACGGTGACCGTGGTGGCGAGATGTTATTCAGCCAACTCATGGACACTATGAAAGTTGACTTTGTCGCTCAAGCCCCAGTTGGGCAAGAATGGGAATTACTTCCTCAAAAGACCGTTACAAAGTGCCTCTCTATGAAAGTGGAAGCCAAGAAATTCGCTCATTCACTCAGCAAGAAACAAGCTGAAGATGATGAGAAAGCGGGTGTACCGGACAAGAACTGGGCCGAAGACATGGGCGAAGTCTACGAAGTAGCTGAAGCCCCTGCTGAAGTTCAAGAAATGTTCGATCACCTCGATGCTCTTGACAAGAACAAAGCCGTTTTCGTTATGGTTGACGGTACCGTTTCAGAACCGGTCGGCCCATCGACTCTATCGAAGGCTGCTGGCAGTGCAGACGGCGCTGTTGCCATCGTGTTCAACGGGCCAGTGAGCGAACGCACTCTGGAGATTGCTTCCGAATCAGCTATTGAAACTGTTATCGGTACGAAAGCGGGTAAAGGATACGCTGAGCGTGAAGACGTTAAGTCTTGGTTGGCAGAAATTCATCGCTGAGAACTGCTACCTTCATCTAATGCGTTAACTCTCGTCCATGCATGGGCGAGGACGCGGCAACCGAGTGGCCTGATGATGCAGACCCGTTTGATGCCAAGACATCGAACGAGGAAGCGACCGAACAATCGAGTGCTGCAGTTGAGGAGCCCCTTGCTTCGATTGAGCCTGAAGACTCCGACGATGAATTAACACCTGTTCCCTTGGAAGGAGCGCCTTCGCCAGAAGGCGTGCAATGGACACTCCCCGTTCGCGCTGCACCCTTACTCGAACAGTTTCATAACGAGTCAGTCACCGAATACCCACTCCTGCAAACTTCAGATGGAATGAAATCTACCTCATTGGTTCTCGATGAGGATCTTCTGCGGATTATCGAAACGCGTTTAGATGCCGATGGACAACGTCGAATGAACGTTTCACTTTCAATGAAGAGAGAGTTGACAGGTTTCAAACACCATCATAATGAATTGATGCACAAGCACCAGTACCTGTGGTTGGGATCGGCTTTCCTTGGAGCCGTGCTCTTACTGTCAAACATCCTCGTTTTCACTCTATTGGGCCTTGTTTTTGTCAGTGCCGGCTTATGGAATTGGACGAAGATGCACCTTGAGACACATCGGTTGGAATTCGCCAATTCCGGCGGTGTTCTCACCCATACACTTCGTGGCTACGGTACAGACCGCCCCTTTTTCCGGGCAAGCATGGCTTACCTTGGTTCAGAGATGGCGGGTCTTTTGAGAACAGGGATTCTTGAAACTTCAGCGGTTGAGGAACTCCATGCAAGCCTTGCAGCCCCCCCTCCACCGCCTCCTGCGCCAGTCGCCTTGCCCGCACCCCATCCTGCAGCACCTTTGGCAATCCCCGAACCAGCAGCACAGCAGCAACTCGGTCAGCCGCTGGCCCCGTCACCTCTTGTAGCCACAGTTCCCGAGCCTTTACCCGTGCCCGCAACTCCACAAATAATTCCGGGCCCACCTATAGCGCCACCCCTTCCAAGCGCCCCTATACCGCCGCCGCAGAACATTCCACCGCCGCCAATCGCAGGCCCTCCAGTGGCTGCAACACTCCCAACTGCGCCCCTCCCGCCGCCAGCGCCGCTTCCTCAGATAGCAGGGGGTATGCCAATGCCACCGCCACTCGGCATACCTGGCGCGCCAATTCCACTCGATGCACCTATGCCTAACGCTCCAGAAGTAGCCGTAACGGCATCTCCAGTTGAGGGCACACTGAGTGAAGAAGAACAAAACAGTCTTCTCAATGAACTCTCTTGATTATGCTTTGATTCCGCCCGCCGTAGGGAGATTCAAGTGATCAATAAGTTGCTTTACTTCGGATTCTAAGGCTTTGATGTCGTTTGCATTAGGGAGGTCGTAATCATCTGCACTCAATGGAACAGGGTAGCCTGGCCCAGGTATGCGCTTGAGAGCAACCCCAAGTTGACGGGCATCCTCGAGAAAATGGTCACCGGAGCCGGAGTGCCGATGTTCCAGTCGAGACCGCATCCACCGTTGCATTGTTTTCAAATTTCCAGCCATCAGGGCCAAAAGTTCGGATTTCTTTTCGTCGAATTCGTTGTTCTGCGGTAGTAGGCGAAGGGCGAGTCTGAGCATCCGGTCAACCCGTGTGTCGCGCGGAGTGACACCAACATGTTTTGCCAAGCCTCGGCGAACATTCGGTAGAGAATCCCCGCCATTCAATTCCATATCGTCTGCATAATCATCTAAATTTATGGCATGTAAGAACTGAACGATGTTCTTGTAAACGCCGAGCGGCACGGGGGAGTCGGAGGATTTGGGTTCAACCTTTACCGCCAATTCAGCGGACGGATTCTCAATACGAGACTCATGTTTAACGATAGGTCGTTCCGCGATTTTTTCTGTTGTCGCTTGAACATCTGTTGCGCTTAGTTCTGCAACGGGAGTTACGACTTCCGCTTCTTGTTCGATGGACTCTGAATCTTCCGATGCATCGCTGTTATGTTCTTCATCGGAAGCGGGTTGAACTGGAGCCGAATCACTCATCGCCTCTTCTTCCCCCTGTTCACCTTCCTCTGAAGTCTTGTCTTCCATTGCCTCAAGTATCGCTTCGTAAGCATCACCTAAAGCGTCCTTTGGAACCATTGTTTGGAGGGCTGTGTGTTCAGGAACTGGAACAAGAGTTTGTCGAATGGGTTGAGGCGTCCAAGCATCAAAGACGAACTTTCCATCTTCACTTTTACGAGATGCGAGGTGTTGTGCGAATGAAGCAATACTGCCGAAGATCGAGTTCAATTGAGTGGGATCTCGTAGTTGCTGTTGTACTTCCAATGCAAGTGCCACATCTCGATGCCATGGAAGATGCTTGAGTCGTCGAGATTGGCGAGAGTACGTTTCGATGTAGGTTCTGAAAGCATTCAATTTTTGAGCGACATCAACCGGGTTGTCCTCAACATCGATCAGCAATTGATGAACGTTCCACCCAGCAGATTGCAACACAGCAAGCTCTTGCTGCGTTCTCCGAATAAGACGCTGGTGGACTTCACCTGCCACAATTGACCCACCCGTTCTTGAAGCCGAACTCGAAGTGCCAAACCGTCGGACATGACCTATTTCACTTTCAAATTCTGCAAGCGAGAGACTCGAAGTAGCCAATGAATCCTGTGCTTTTCCTTCTGTAACAAGTTGTCTCCAATCTTGCTCCAGCATTCTTCGATGCCGAGCACCTCTTCGAGCCATTCTTTCAATCAACTCTTTGGTATGTTCAAGAATTTCAAGGTCGACATCCATTTCTTTCAGCAATTCAATACGTGCTTCAATCTCCATTTTCCCTTCGAATGAAGTGTCAATACTTGCTAATTTCTCAATGCACTCAAATCGGATGTCGAACCGATGTTGGTTCTTTTTCAGTTGTTGGACAGCGCCCCGAGGGTCTCGTTGAATCTCATCGCTCCAATCGCCCATCGCCAGTCCCATTTGCTCGTATTTTTCAACAAACATGAGTGCTTCAAGCTCATACTGTTTCCATTTTTGGTCAAGATGGTCGACATGATCGATAAATTGCTCAGTTTGCTCCAAAACCCCGGCATATTTTGCTCCGGAACTGCTTTCATCTTGCCAAGCATGCGTGATAGTTTCCCATCGGCTTAACGCTTGGAGGTGGAGTTCCAAAGTTGCTTCAATCTCTGGCAGGTTTGTTTCCCATTCAAGTAATTCTGGGGGCCGGACACTGTCGCCGTGAGGGAATACAATTCCGCGTTCACGCCATTCATTGAGTAAGTCATTCAGCCGAGCCAACCGTTGGTGTAAATTATCAGCAATTGAATCCATTTGTAATCTGAAGTTCCGCAATTCAGGATGGGAGTTTTCACGAAGCAATCCCCTTCTACGCGCTTCGTGATGCTGGGCCAGCCCCGGGTCAAACACTCCAATTTGTTCAAGAATTAACAGCCGCAACTCTTCATGCACATCATGAAACTCATGCAACTGTGTAATCCAATCCAATCCTTCGATGATGGACATCTTCTCAACATGGCCGACGTTGAAACCGGCATCAGCAAGCATCTCTGCCGCGTTGGAAATCGCCGTTCTCTGTCGCCGTTCATCTTCTTCCAACCCGCTTAAAACGCGGTGAATTTCTTCAGTCTCCTCGGGTTCAGACAACAGCGGGGCTAGAATCCGAGCCGAAGGGAGAGATGAAGCATCTAAAGCGTCAAACCGTGCTAGATAAGAAGCGTAATCTTCCTCCATTTCAGCATCTCGCCAGGCGATAAGCCCGCGATTAAGTTCCAATTCCCATGGACGCCATTCTTTTGCCCACGCACTGTATTCTTCAAGAACTCGTTCAGCGTTCATAGGGTCTCGTAGTTCTTGTTCCCACACATCGCTTTGTTCCATTGAACGGAGATTCACCGATTCCCCAAGGTACCCTGTTCTTTCAAGCAGTTCTTGGGCCAAGTCCACTGCAAAATCGACGTATACGATACGTTCGCTTGCAAGTTCGATATCTTCTTCGAGATACGCTTCGATGGAATCAACAACCCATCCTTCAAGACTCAAATCTTGAATTCGTTGGGCATACCAAGGGCCTTCGAATTCGTCATCAACATTGTCCACGACTTCGACCCCAACACTCCAAGAACTACGAGAGCCTTTGAATGTGAGCAAAGAAACAACCGAATTCGCTACCTTTTGAATCAGTTTCATTGCCGGCCAAGTTCGACAATCACTCTTTCTGGATAATTTTTAGGGGTGCGCAAATCATCGTTTGAACCCCCAATTCCTCCGCAGACCATAAAGGGGCAAAGTGCGGGTGAAGGCCAATGGACCCCATAACTGCAGTATTTGGCCTCGCTTGTCTTGGTGCCGGCGGTGGAGCAGGATTTTGGCTGAAGAAGGCAGACGCACGCCTTGATTCACTCACCGATTCCTCTCTTGTTCTTCAACAGGCACAAGCAGCTCACTTCTCTCACCTCAACTCCGAAGTGAACGCTTTGAGGAGCCAGTTATCGCAGATGACCGACTTAGTCCAGGCATTACGCGCTACCCATCCTGAAATTGATGGGGCTCTTCTCGTCCATTCTGTTTTGCATCAATATGAATCCCAATCCGAGTTTGATTTGGAAACCACTCATGAAGAAGCACTTGCGGCATTAGAGGCGTTAATTTCTGCTATTTCTCCAGAGACCGCCGTTGGCGGGGAAGGCCTGCTCGCATCAACGACCGAAAGCCTCCTCTCCCGATTACTCGATGTTTTTGCTGTTCGGAATGTTTCTGCGGAGATGCTTGGACTTAGCCCTGTAGCCGCTCATCGCTTTGGCCACGCTTGCCTTCATCTACGACGGTACGATTGGGCAGAGTCATGCTTTGGAATTGCATACAGGTCGTCTCCGGGAAACAAGAACATTCTCGAAGCACTCGAACACATCGCTCTATTACGGGGCGATGAAGAATTGCGTAGGCACTGGCTTGAAGCTCGCATGACGGTATCTCCCGACCAACCAGATCTGCTTCGCGCACACGCTCACTTACTCGCCAAACTTGGGGATGCAGGTGCTGAGCGAGACGTACGACGGCTTGAAGCATTGGGCGTTGAAACCGCTGCTGACCGCTCCCTCCTTTCGGGCCTACGGGCGCGGGCTGGTTCCCGCTCCGAAGCGCTTGAAGCCATTGAATTGGCTTTAGCTGAAAACCCAAGCCGCTCTGATGATTGGTGCAGTTATGCCCAACTTTTGTTTGCTGACGACGAACTTGGCAAAGCTCAGCAGGCTGTTGAACGGTGTTTGGAACTCGACCGACAGAACGGTGAGGCTTGGGGATTGCTTGCTCAACTTCTTGCTCCTATGTCGAACAAACTCGATGAAGCCCTCAAGGCAGCTGTGCACGCAGTGGCCCTATCTGCTGGCGGAACAAAACTCATTTTCCTTAAGTCCGACCTGTTGATGGCCAGCGGCAAGATTACTGAGTCAGAAGAGGCCCTGAACCGTGCTTTACTTGAGTCTCCAGATAACGCAGAACTTCGCGCACGAATGGCGAGCCGGAAACTCATCAACGGACATATCGACGAAGCGCAGAAACTGCTTGATGAAACTCCCTTGGGTATTGACCATTCACTCCTTCATGTCATCGAAGGTCGCCTTCATTTGGCTCGCGCAGACCGTCAAAGAGACGGCACTGGAGAAACAGATCAAACCCTTCTCTCCGAAGCCATCACCGCTTTCAATGACGCATTGCGACTTGACCGAGAATCCGGTGTTGCTTGGTTGGGCCTTGCTCGAACAAAGCGCTTGGTTTCAGATTACGAAGGCGCCCAAGAAGACATTGCTCGCGCTCTTCGGTTGTTGCCAAGTGAAGACCCATCCGCCGCTTCCGAAGCAGCACTCCTTGCTTTAGATTTGCAAGACCCGTCCGCAGCGAGTAAGCACATCGAGGCCGCCGCAGTCCACGGGCATACTGCAACTGTTCACTATGTACGTGGCAATATTGCTGCACAAACCGGTTCACTGGATAAGGCACTCATGCATTATGACGAGGCGCTTACGTCAGACCCTTCTCACATCCGCGCCCGAATAAACCGCAGCGGCATATTACTGGCCCTCAATGAAGGCCGAAAAGTTCTCGATGATTGTGAAATTCTCCTTGACCTCGCTCCATCTCTTGTTCTGGCACGCTTCCGTAGGGCGGAAGGATACATGCATTTGTCGGAATGGGAGAATGCACGTGACGACCTCAAAATGGTTCTTGAATCAGCGCCACATCACTATCAAGCTTTGACAAAGCTCGGCTCATGTTATCTTTCATTGAAACGACCTGAGCGCGCAGAAGGCCCATTGAATGAAGCAATCCGTCTCAATCCAAACCACGCACCTGCATGGCACCAACGCGGACTTTTGTATCTTGACCTCAAGGAGTCAGATGCTGCCTTTGACGACTTCCAGGCTGCCGTAAAGTGTGATGGCAACCATCTTGATTCACGCCTTCACATCGCGGCTACACTTCATCAACAAGAACGCCATGTCGAGGCTGCTGCCGCATGGAGAGCAGTTCTTGCTATTGATCCGGATCACCGGGTGGCTCGAACGCGCCTCGGGCATTGCGAAGTGAATCTTGTATGACGGCGTAACATCATTTTATCAGTGAAAAGGAGTGCCGAATATGCAGGGCCAGGAACCGAACAACCAATCCCCCCCGCCTCAACAAGTCATTGCTAGCGTTTGGGATTCGCAACAGCCTCAACAGCAACAGCAACAGTACCAGCAGCCGTTTCAACAACAGTACCAGCAGCCGTTTCCTCAACAAGGGATTCCAATGGGTGGATTCTACCCAAAAACAAGTGCATCCACAGCACTCGGGTTGTCAATCGCAGGGCTGGCTTTAGGGCTCCTTTGTTTTCCTCTGTGCGGTGTTCTGGCAATACCCGGGGTGTTCATGGCCCGCTCATCCGGTGCAATTGCCCGTTCAATGCCCGGCCATCCAGACGCGAACACAGCCAAATCTGCCGAAGTAGTTGGTTGGATAACACTCGGACTAATGCTGCTGGCACTCATGGCTTTCGTGGCACTCGTGATGCTAGATGAGAGTGTAGTACTTTAACGAAGAGGGAAAAAATATGCAACCTGGACAGCAACCACGACAGATGCAGCCTTCGGGCGTAGCATCAAAATACGGAGACGGACAACAAGCTTGGGCTCAAGTTCCAAATCAAATCCCCATACAACAAGGCATGTCAATGGGGGGATATTACCCACCTACCCAAGCCGTTTTGGCTTTGGTGCTGTCCATTTTAGGGGTTGTAGCCTGTTCAATTTGTACTGCGATCCCAGGCCTAATCTTAGCGAATAGCGCACTGAAAGTTACCGATTCAATGCCCGGTCACCCAGATGCAGGTATGGCAAAGGCAGCTCAAGTCGTGGGATGGATTGTCATCGGCCTAACGCTACTTGGAATCATTGGCTACGCACTGTTATTCGGCGTCCTCATTGCTTCAGAAAGCGGAAGCATGTGAATCTAGCCGAGCAGATAGTTTGAATCCGCACCGGCAATACGCTTCTCTTCAAACAGAGCTACGACCGTAACAGTACATTCGCCTTCACAGATACTGATTCCATTCTCTTGCAGAGAAATTACTTCTTCTGCACCCCAAATACCATCGCCGTTTTCTACAATGGAACAAGGCGTAACCTGGACCATCGATTCATCGGTGAGCGCTGGTATGCTGAAGTTTCCGAGTGGAGCAGCGAGTAGTGTGTAATGACGGGGTTGGCCATCTGAGTTGTAGTAATTCAAGAATTGAACTTTGAACATGACCCCGCGATCTTCTACAATGTAAACTTCGGAATCAGGTATGATATGATGGTTGGTTAAATCATAGGTGTACCAATCCAGTTTTTCCTCATTCGACTCGTCCATGACATAACTGGAATTGTATTTGATTTCATCGAAATCGCTCTCTAAAGCAACTCCGGTTATATTTTCCCCGAGTAGAACGGTTGTTGTAAGGATACTAAATGTCGATGATGTTTTGTTTGAAGCCGACATAGTGTGCAAATTGACATACTGTGTATCTTCACTGTTGGTGTCGATGTTGATTGTGAATGTTTTACCGTCCGCATTCAACTTTGAAAGCACGGTTCCGTTGTCTTGCGCCACCGAACTCATTCCTCCAACCATGCAAGGATATGTGTTTTCTTCAACGTTTAATTCCAACTGAATGGAATTCCAGCTGAGGTTCTCTCCGCCTTTCGCAAAACTCAAATCGAGCAACACATCTTCGGTTGATTCAGTCGAGACTCCATTCTTGACAGCGAGAGTATTTTTCGTTCCTAATGTGTTTTCATAGTTCACAATATTCAGGTAATAGCCGGTGGAAACGATGGACACCATGAAGAGAGCCATTAGCGCGATGCGTCGGTCAATGCGAGGCATGGTGAGCGGTTCAGCCGGGACTACTTGAATACAGGCAATATGAACCAACCCTCCGAGGGGAGGGTTCATAGACACCACTTCTGTCAAAATTTTATGGGCGTCCGCAAGCATCTCGTTCCAATCGTATGTTGCCTTTTTTTCCTCCTCATCGCTAGAGAGATCTATCCCTATGTGGAGCCGTTTAACAGCGAGGTCGCTGACGGATTCTCCATAGAAAAGATTGATTCTGGATACGGCGGGCCGACTTGTTTAGAATGGGCCGACAACACCTCCTTGCTCATGTGCGATCGTGATTCAGGACGAATACTGTTGCTTGACGCTGAGGAGGATTTCTCACCGACAACCCTGCTCACGGATTTAGACCATCCCCACGACATTCATTTGACGACAGAGCACCTCTTCGTTTCTGAAGAAGGGAAACTTACGCGTTACAACCGTTCTAATTTTTCATTTTCTGGACCAGTTGTGTTGGTCGATAACATCCCTTCAGGTAATCACCAAACCAACGCCATCAATGCTTTTCCAAACGGGACATTGATTTGGCACAGTGGTTCAACATGCAATGTTTGTCAAGAGAGTGATGAACGTAATGCTGCGTTGCTTTGGGTTCATCCAGTTACCGGAGAACACGGTGTTTTAGCGTCCGGAGTTCGCAATTCCTTTGATGGTGTTTGGGTTCCCGGCATGGGGTATCTTTTTTCCGATAACGGCAGGGATTGGGACGGTGACCATCCCGATGAAGAGGTCAATTTGCTGGTGGAGGGTGAAGCCTACGGTTGGCCTGACGATGACCCAGACAACCCGATTCCATCAGGAACCCTTGGTCCAATCGCCCAATGGACGCCGCATACATCGCTGAACGGACTTGCACTACGACCGAACAATTCGTCAGTACCTGGCCTCTTGCCCAGTGAGGGTTTTACTGTCTATGCAAGCGTATACGGTTCTTGGAATACCATACTCCCTCAAGGCCATGAAATTGTTCGGATTGATTTCACCTCGGGACAATCTAACGCCTCTACGCCCAGTGAACAATGGAACAGTACAGTTACACGGTTTGCAACCGATATTGGTACGCCTTTACCTTTGGTTTTTGGACCTGAAGGCAATCTCTACTACGCGACCTTTGGGGGCGGTGGGACGCTGTATCGTATCACAGCGAATTAAGCCATTCACGCAGTCGTCGAACACCTTCATGGATGTCTTCTGTAGAGGTAGCGTATGAAATCCGAACAAACCCTTCTCCCCCTTCGATGAGTGATCCAGGAATGAGCTGAACACTCGCTTCATCAAGCGCACGTGTAGCAAATTCGAGGTCATCCATTCCAGTGCCTGTGATATCACAGAAGGCATAAAACGCCCCTTCCGGTTTAGGCACCACGATGCCGGGGAGTTCAGAAAGAAGAGAATGCATTAACCCTCGGCGTTCTTTGAATGAAGCAGCCATCCTGGCAGTTTCTTCTTCAAGCCCCAAAGCAACTGTTGCAGCAGGCATCAAGAATGTAGCAACGTGGGTTGCGGCGCTAACGTTGATTTTTTTGACGCCGTCCATGACTTGTTTTGGACCAGTAATCCATCCAAGACGCCACCCCGTCATTGCCCAACCTTTCGACCAACCGCCGATGGTGATGGTTCGCTCAGCACCGCCTTCAAGCGATGCTGGCGAGGTGTAAGGGTAATCTGTCCATACCAATGTGGCGTAAATCATGTCGTCAAGAATCCATAAATCATGCTTGATTGCAAAATCGAGAATTCGTTGAATTTCTTCAGGTTCGTAAACTGCGCCTGTGGGGTTGTTCGGAGAGTTCAGCAATATCGCTTTGGTTTTCGAAGTGATTGCTGCTTCCAATGCCTCGAAGTTCGGGTGGTAATTTTCTCGCTTGACTGGAACATGAACTGGAACACAATCGAGCAATTTGAGCATTCCGTCATAGGACGGCCAAGCGGGAGATAAAAGAAGAACTTCGTCGCCAGCGTTGAGAGTCGCCATAAGGCCATACAAGATGGCCTGTTTACAACCTGGAGTCACTAAGACATCATCAGGCACAGCAACAATGTCGTGTTTTGACAGATGTTGGGCCACAGCTTCGCACAATTCAACCGAACCTTGGGTCCGCGTATAGGCAGTTTCTCCACGGTCCAATGCCGCTTTGACTTCATCGACAACCGGTTTAGGGGTGTCAAAGTCCGGTTGACCAACGGTGAATCGGATGACCTCAGGCCCTGGTGGAGCTAAGAATGCAGCAAATCCAATTCCAACATGCTCTAATGAACGATTTATCTCTGGCATAGGCCCATCCCCATCCAATAGACAGTGTCTATGTGATAAAAGAAACGAAACGCTTCTTGAATATCAAGACTGCGCGTAAAAAACCCTTGAGGCCACGATTAGAAGAGCACAGGCTGGGATTTGAACCCAGGTAAGAGGATTTGCAATCCCCGACGTAGCCGCTCCGACACCCGTGCAGTGTTTCCCCGATTGAGCAGTTCTATTTCAACGCGACCGAGCATAAATCCATAATTTCCTAAGCGTTATACGACGGTGTTTGAATTTGGTTGAATAAACCGGGCGACCCATTAAACGCTAAGCCGGGCTACACTGGCTATGGGCCTTGAATCACCCTTGACGCCAAAGGGCTCGGATTCTACCCAGCGACCAGCCTCAATCGTTTTGAACGAACCAACAGCGCCGATTGGTTTTTTGCAGGGTGAAACGAGTTCCCCTTCCTCACAACCCTATCTTGCCCCTTCATTTGTGAAACAACCGGACTCTACGGGGAAATCCATTTTCATGTTTCTGCTCGGAGTTTTCCTACCCATTGCCCTTCTTATTTTAATTCAAATCATCGGCTTTAGCATGGAGGATTCCCAGCGCGATAGGGAAGAGCGTGAACATGAAGAATACGTGGAATACGGGCAACAATTCCCAGACCCATACGAAATGACATTTGTTCGCAACGAGACCGGAGAATATTCGACAACGATTGATTTACCTGACACACATGAACTTTCACAATGCTACATTGATTTGAATGGAGAGCCAGGAAACAGGTATTCTCTTGAACCCATCTTCAATGAATACTCTCCTGAATCGATTATATGCGGTACAACGGAACCATCCCTTTATGCTGAATTTTATGTTGAACCGAGCGGAGAATTACTCGTTTGGCAACTCATACAAGACACACCTACAGGCGGCGAGCAAACCACTCTGGTCGGTGCTGAGTACAGTTTTCAGGAGAGGAACCTTACCTTGTCGTTCGACAATAGTTTTTCTGAAAACCTTTCTCTCGATGCTTTTTTCTTGAACGATGAAGGCCAGTACTCGAAACTTTCCACCCTCGGAGAAACAGTGGATGGCCTAAACTACACATTCGACATCCAGACGAATTCGACCGAAGAATTCTATATGGAGATGAGTCTAAAAGATTCAAGTTATTTTTTCTCTGCTGAAGCATGCGACTCTTGTCCTGATGAGGAGTTTGCGTTTCTTGACTGGGCTCAGTTCTACCGAACTGAAAAATGGGTTGAAATTGGGGCATATGATGCCGAGTTGAATCGACTTTCGTTTGAACCCTTACCGATGGCTGATGGCTCTGCTTTTCCAAATCAATTGGAATTTGATATCGGTATTGACTGGGCTCCGGTTTCTATTGACAACAGCACAACTTGGGAAGAATCGTATGTGTACGGGTACAACTCAGCCATTGAGGTCACGTCTTCAGCCAATGGAACATATGCGTCTCAGATTTTGATTTCAAGCGATGCTAACCCTTGGAGTGTATTGGGCTGTGAAGTAGATTCGTATCAATGGCCAGCATACTACGACCAAAGTCAACGCTTCCCAATTTATTGCATGGATGACACCCTCAGCGAAGGTTATGATGCCGTAATTTATCAAGATTCGACCTTTGAAATCGATGAACATATCTCTCTTGAATATCAATCATGGGACCCAGAGACGCGTGAATTCCATGTCGAATTTAATCGAACACTCCATGTTCGTAACGACGATTTTTCTGCCTATGAACTCTATTCGTCACCGATCACTGAACGCCCGGATAGCGTAGGCGAGCGTACGAATTTCACTGTAACCTTTGAAGAGTCAGATGGTGGTGGAGAATGGGGATATTTCCAAATGGAATTTGAAATCGTCAACAGCACGCCTCTTCGAGCTGGCGGCCATAGTTTTTCTTGGTTGGTTTGTGATGATTGCGACAGTAATCTCAGTGAACCGATTTATGACGGCATCTCAACTCAAACAGAAGCCATAGGTGGTTATAATTCATCGAATCAGACCATGTGGTTTTTGCCCTTGGGCCCCATCCCGCCCACTGTTGAAATGTCGCTCAATCTGATGCCAGAATCATCTCCGCAAAACACCGGCTACTTCGATTATAACGCATATCTTTACGGTGAAGAGTACATAGAATACCAAAAAGAATACTACTATGATGACTACGACGATTACTCAAATCCAGTCGACAACTTCTACACCTTTGCATTCATCGCGTATCCGATTTCCTACATTGGGGCGATTATTTACTCCTTCGTGCGTGGTAACAAAGCCTTCGGCAAGGGTCTAATCGCATCTGCAATTTTGGGTTTGGCACTGGTGGGTGTACTCGTCGTGTCCGTGGCTTTGTACTTCCTTTAATGCTGAATTCCCACATCTTCCTTGAGATATTTCTTAAGACACGCCCCCAACCGATTCCCATGGAGCATCACGCCCAAATTTCGCTCCCCCCCTCGACCCCTGCGTCAGCCTATTACGATTGTCGATTTTCAGTCCTACGTGCACCTCTTGGCTTCCAGAAAGGTGCTGAATTACTGGAAGACGATGATCGGGCAATTCACGCTTGGGTGGCTGATGGTGAGCAGATTG
The DNA here is from genome assembly GCA_002506275.1 of Euryarchaeota archaeon UBA259. Taxonomy (GTDB): domain Archaea; phylum Thermoplasmatota; class Poseidoniia; order Poseidoniales; family Poseidoniaceae; genus MGIIa-L1. The sequence goes on from DAXG01000022.1 coordinate 34,249, forward strand.
TCGCTGTAGGGAGGGCTCATCTGATTGACCCAGAAAGTGACGGCTCTGCCGCAGACCATGCTGGGCCTGGCGCGACGCAATGTCCAAGCTTTGGCCCTTTATCCAGTCCAGATAATCGTCCAGCGATACAAATTCGGCAAATGGGTACGCGTCAAGAAGCACGCCGAAAAGGACTCGCAGCTAAGGTTTTACACTCATTGGAACACGCCGCAGTAGCCCATTTCGGGGCGAAAGTAGGGCTTCTTCAAGCCCGGGAAGCAGCCATTCCTTTTTATCAGTCACAGGGATGGATACTTGTCGATGAACCGTACACAATTTCCGGAATTGGGCCGCATAGGTCGATGATGAAACAGTTCTAAACATGAATCGTTCATATACGGTCAGAAAACTGTCATCTCAAGAAATGTGAACGGAGGGGCCCAAACCCTTCAAAAATAAAACAAACCCACTGCGTTGTTTTTCCGGCATAAATATTGATTTTATAGAAAAACGGCGCTAAAACCGAGGAGATACGATGAAACTTCAGCAAATCAACAAGAAACAACCTTATTATGGAACCGGGCACAACGAAATTACGATGCCGCCGGAGCAGACCCTGCAGAAAGCGAAGAATGAAAAATTTTTGAAGGCGTTGCAAACCCTTGCCGAGAGGGATCCGGAAGGTTTCTCCAACGTCGCTCCTGAATTGATTAAACGGAGCGTTTGGAACTGGAGAGGCGCAGACCCTTTCTTTGCAGAACGCCTTTCCAATTGGATTGATACCGCTCATAAATGGAGCGAATTCAAAGAAATATTGCCCAAAGAGGCTCATTTACCTCGCAGGAAGGCAGTTGAACAGATTTCTTACGATACTTTACCAAAAGAATACAGCGGCTTTCTTCACCATTTGACGGAACGATTTGAAGGCGATTATACCCGTTGGGATGCTTCCAAAAGAGACCAGTTTACCATATTGGGTATGCTTGCCCTCGAAGGCAAAGAAGGCGTTCGACAAGGGCGCCTCATCCACCACCTTGGCTTGGACAGTTCCGTAAGTGTCGGCCTCCCAGGATCAAACGCCATCCGAGCGGCTAAAATCGCACTTAGTCGATCCGCTAAACCCCTTCACCTTTGGGCGCCTGCCTCTGGGAACGGTAGTGAAAGACTTCACGCCTTTGCCGATTCCAATCTTGCAGATCTTGTCGCTCGATTTGTTCTTAATCAGCAGGCAGCAATTCTCTTGCCTCCAGCTTATACCCTTGAAGGATAGTTGGCGCATTGCGTCGCGCCTTTGATATAGGGTCGGTATGTTCCAGTATGTAGAGGGAACGTTGGGTTCCCTAGAACCAACCCGTGAAAAACGATGCATTTGGAGGAACAATACAAGGACAGTTACAAGAGTGAAAAACGCATGACTCAGAAGCAGTCATCGCTCAACAACATCAACAGAGTTGTTGCTAAAAACACGCTTGTAAAAACCTTGAAATCAACCACATTCCAGTGCGCAGCATCGTTTGAATCCCAAAAAGCCACTCCCACCATGTGGGCTGGGCTTTTGGAAAGAGAGAACAGCGGGTTCTCTGTGTAAAAACACCAAAAACAAAAGGAAGTGAAAAAACATGAAAACGAAAATGATGAGCGTGCTACTAGCTTTGTTCCTCGCCCTTTCAGCAGTTTCGGCTGCTTCAGGCGACGGTTCTGACCCCCTCGACCCTTCAGACGGCGGTGCCGACTGGGACGGCGATGGTTTGACGAACTCTGAGGAGCAATCTCAAGGCACGAATATGAACAATGCAGACAGCGATGGCGATGGTCTACCCGATGGTTGGGAAGTTGCTAACGGACTGAACCCCACCAATGGTGGTGACGGAAACGCAGACCCTGAT